>NZ_JBHYWP010000130.1:3546-19929 GCF_042751845.1 Streptomyces sp. NPDC059398
TTTTTTTGCCCCCCCGCCCCGGTGTGTCCCGGCGCCCTTTGTTGTTATTTGTGGTTTTCTGTAGTGCTTTGTGGGGGGGCGGGCGCCCTCGCCCCCCGGGGGGGGGGGCGGGCGGGGGCGGCCCAACCGCCGGGGTTCAGAGGTTGGTCATGTCGACCGGGATACGGGCGTCGGCGCCGTCCCGCAGGATGGTCGCCTCGATGAGCCCGTACGGGCGGTCGGCCGCGTAGTAGACCTCGTTGTCGTTCTTGAGCCCGAAGGGCTCCAGGTCCACCAGGAAGTGGTGCTTGTTGGGCAGCGAGAAGCGGATCTCGTCGATCTCGCTGCGGCTGTTGATGATCCGCGCGCCCATCTGGTACATCGTCTGCTGGAGCGAGAGCGAGTACGTCTCGGCGAAGGCCTGGAGCATGTGCTTCTTGGCCTGCTCGTAGGACTTCTCCCAGTTCGGCATGCGGTCGGCGTCGCTTGACCAGCCGTAACGCCACTGGGCGGAGACCGCGGTCGCGAGGATGCGGTCGTACGCCTCCTTGAGCGTCGTGTACTTGTCCTTGGCGTAGCCCCAGAACTCCGAGTTGGTGGAGTTCATCACCGTCAGGTCCTTCAGACCCGAGATGACCTGCCACTTCTCACCGTCGAAGGTGATCTCGGCGGTGCGCAGTTCCTGGCCCTTGCGGACGAAGGAGTGCTGCACGTCGTCGGCCCCGATGAACTGCGAGCTGGCGTCGGAGGTGGCGATGCGCTCCCAGGCGTACTCCTCGATCCGGATCCTGGCCCGGTGGATCCCTTCCTGGGTGGTCACGAAGTGCCGGGCCAGATGGATGCCGAACTGCTCGGCGGACTCGATGCCGTGCTCCTTGGCGAACGCGAACACCGTGTTCTTGGTGGTGTCGGTCGGCAGGACGTTGGCGTTGGAGCCGGAGTAGTGGACCTCGTCCATCTCGCCGGAGAGGGCGACCGAGACGTTCAGGTCCTTGATGTGGTGGGTGTCGCCGTCCCGCGTGATCTTGACTACGCGGTTCTCTGCTTTGCCGTACTGGTTCTGGCCGAGAATCGTGGGCATGTCGGTGCTAGCTCCCTCGGTATACGGAGTAGCCGAACGGGTTGAGCAGCAGCGGTACGTGGAAGTGCTCACCCGGGACGACGGCGAACGTGATCGCCACCTCCGGGAAGAAAGCGCCGCTGTCCCTTACGCGGGGGGCGTCCTGCTGTGCCTCGGCTTGTTTCTTGGCGAAGTACGCCTCGGTCTCGAAATCGAGGCGTACATGGGTTGTTCCTTCCGGCAGGGCCGGCAGGTCCTTGCAGCGCCCGTCCGCGTCGGTCGCGGATCCGCCCAGGGCCGTCCACTGCGCGCCGGGGCCGCTGCGGGCCGCGAGCGAGATGGCGACACCTTCGGCGGGGCGTCCCACACTGGTGTCCAGGATGTGCGTAGACACCGATGCGGTGGTCTGCGTGCTCAAGACCTTCACTCTCCTTCTTCCGCGGCCGCCGCGTGCTCCGCGGTGGCCGCCGCGACCAGATTCAGCCGGATGCGGTTGATCTTGCCGAGTTCGGTGCGCACGATCGCGCGCTCCTGCTCGGGCGTATTGCCGGACCGGGCCTTCATCGCGTCGCGCATCTGCTCGCCGGTGGCACCGGTCGCGCAGATCAGAAAGACATGTCCGAACTTCTCCTGGTAGGCCAGGTTCAGTTCGAGCATCTCGGCCTTCACCTCCTCGGTCGCCCCGGCCATCCCCCGCTGTTCACGGGAGGAGGTCGGATCTCCGGGTTTCGGCCGCCCGATCGGCGGGTGCCCCGCCATCGCCTCGGCCAGGTCTTCCGTGGTCAGCTCGGCCGTGGCGGCGTCGCTGGCCCGGAAGAGGGCTTCGGTGGTGGCGTAAGGGCGCTGGGCGAGGATTCTGCTCCCCCAGACCGGACTGGCGCAGACCTCGTGGAGCACGGCTCGCGCCGCGCTGTCCCGCAGGGTGTTGAACCGGGCGAGGCCTTCGGGGGTTCCGGGGTTCTCTCCCGGCAAGCGCTCTGGACTCGAAGTCACGGGGACCTCCGTGGCCTTGTACGGGCCTTGTGCTGGACGGGCTGCGGATAGCTAACGCCCTCGGAAACACCACGTCAACACTTTGTTGAAAACTTGGTGAGACAAAAACCGCCGCCCGGCATCGCGGACGGCGGTTGTCCCGAACGGCGGGGCCGACAGCCGGCACCCCGCGGGGACCCGGTCCCCTTGGCGGCGTTATTCCCTGTTCAGGTAGTTGTAGACGGTGAAGCGGCTGACGCCGAGCGCACCGGCCACCGTCTCCACGCCGTGGCGTACCGAGAACGCGCCGCGCGCCTCCAGTATCCGCACCACGGCCTGTTTCGTCCTGCGGTCGAGCTCCGAGAGCGGCACCCCGTGCCGGCGCTCCAGCGCCGCCAGGATGTGGTCCAGGGACTCCGAGAGCTGCGGCAGCCGCACGGCCAGGACATCCACCCCCTCCCAGGCGAGCACCACATCGTCCTCGCTCGCCTGGCCCGGTACGAGGATCTCGGCCCCCATGGCGTCGACCAGCGGCTTCACCGCGGCGACGAGCGGGTGGTCTCCCGGCTCGGTCACTTCTCGTCCTCCCCGTCCTGCCCGATCACATTCACCTGGAGGGAGACCCGGGTGGCGCCCGCGCCCAGCGCCCGGCGGAGCAGCGCCTCCACCGCGGTCAGCACCTCTTCCGAGCCGCCCTCGGCGGTGTTGCCGAAGGGCCCGACGTCCACGGCGTCCAGCTCGGCGGCCTGGATGACCTCCCGGGCGACCACCGCATGCGGCGGCGCATCGTCCAGATCAAAGGGCTCCGTCGTGAATTCCACTCTCAATCGCACGCGCACAACCTACTGCGCGTGCGAGGAAAAAAGGCAGGCCCACTTGACAGCTCCCCAGGCCGGCAGGCAATCTTCCATCAAGTAGAAAGAAACTTCCGCAATACGGAAGGAGCGCCGAACGCCTTATGGGCTACACGGACCAGCGCTTCGATGTGAACCTCTCGATCCTCTTCACGGAACTCCCGCTTCTGGAGCGTCCCGCGGCCGCCGCAGCGGCCGGCTTCACCGCGGTCGAGCTGTGGTGGCCGTGGATCGAGACCCCCACCCCTCCGCAGGGCGAGCTCGACGCGCTCAAGAAGGCGCTCGACGACGCCGGCACCCAGCTGGTGGGGCTGAACTTCTACGCGGGACGGCTCCCCGGTCCGGACCGGGGCGCGCTCTCCGTCCCCGGCCAGGAGTCCGACCGCTTCCGCGCCAACATCGACATCGCGGCCGACTTCGCCGCCTCCGTCGGCTGCAAGGCACTCAACGCCCTGTACGGCAACCGGGTCGAAGGCGTCGATCCGGCGGTCCAGGACGAGCTCGCCCTGGAGAACCTCACGGCAGCGGCCCGCGCCGCCGACCGGGTGGGCGCGATCCTGCTCATCGAGGCGCTCAACAAGCCGGAGTCGCCGCTCTGCCCGCTGGTGAGCGCCCCGGCCGCCATCGACGTGGTCAACAAGGTCAACGCCGCTACGGGGCTCGGGAACGCGAAGTTCCTGCTCGACCTCTACCACCTGTCGATGAACGGCGAGGACCTCAGCCAGGTCATCGACGCCTACGCCGCGCAGACCGGCCACGTACAGATCGCGGACAACCCCGGCCGCGGCGCGCCCGGTACGGGTTCGCTGCCGCTGGAGGACCTGCTCGACCGGCTGGCCAAGGCCGGTTACGACGGCTGGGTCGGCCTGGAGTACAAGCCGGGCGACCGCCCGAGCGCCGAGGCCTTCGGCTGGCTCCCCAACTGACCATCTCCACCCGCGTGCTGAAAGAGGACCCCGCATGAGCAATCTCCCCAAGGTCGCATGGATCGGCCTCGGCATCATGGGCTCCCCGATGTCCGAGAACCTGATCAAGGCCGGCTACTCGGTGACCGGATACACCCTGGAGCAGGACAAGCTGGACCGGCTGGCCGCCGCAGGCGGCACCGCCGTGTCCTCGATCGCCGAAGCGGTGCGCGACGCCGATGTGGTGATCACCATGGTGCCCGCATCGCCGCAGGTCGAGGCCATCGCCTACGGCCCTGACGGCATCCTTGAGAACGCCAAGGCGGGCGCGCTGCTGATCGACATGTCGTCGATCACCCCGCAGACCTCGGTCGACCTGGGCAAGGCCGGCGCCGAGAAGGGCCTGCGGGTCCTGGACGCCCCGGTCTCCGGCGGCGAGGCCGGTGCCATCGAGGCCGTGCTGTCGATCATGGTCGGCGGTGAGCAGGCCGACTTCGACACCGCGAAGCCGATTCTGGACGCACTGGGCAAGACCATCGTGCTCTGCGGTCCGCACGGTGCGGGCCAGACGGTGAAGGCCGCCAACCAGCTGATCGTCGCCGTCAACATCCAGGCGTGCGCCGAGGCCGTGGTCTTCCTGGAGAAGTCCGGTGTGAACCTCACCGCGGCCCTCGACGTCCTCAACGGCGGGCTGGCCGGCTCCACCGTGCTGACCCGCAAGAAGGACAACTTCCTGAACCGGGACTTCAAGCCCGGATTCCGGATCGACCTCCACCACAAGGACATGGGCATCGTCACGGACGCCGCCCGCAACGTCGGCGCCGCGCTCCCCGTCGGCGCGGTCGTGGCCCAGCTGGTCGCCTCGCTGCGCGCCCAGGGCGACGGCGGCCTCGACCACTCCGCGCTGCTGCGCTCGGTCGAGCGGCTGTCCGGCCCGCAGGCCTGACGCCCCGCCACACCCCGGGGCTCCGGCCCCTCCCGAACTCCGGTCCGCGGCAGCGCTGACACCTGTCCTGTCGCGCCCAGGCGCTGCCGCGGTCCGGTCCCCGTCCTCCTCATCCTTCAATTTCAACAAACTGTTGACGCGGCGTTCATGGCGTCTCTACGCTCCTCAAGCCGTCAGCAGCCCCAGTACGGAAGGTCCACGATGTCGAAGCGCGTGCTTACGACCGAGTCAGGCGCCCCGGTCGCCGACAACCAGAACTCCGCCACCGCCGGCGTCGGCGGCCCGATCCTCATCCAGGACCAGCACCTGCTGGAGAAGCTCGCCCGGTTCAACCGTGAGCGCATCCCGGAGCGTGTCGTCCACGCCCGCGGCTCCGGCGCGTACGGGTACTTCGAGGTGACCGACGACGTCACCGGCTTCACCCGTGCCGACTTCCTGTCCAGCGTGGGCAAGCGCACCGACACGTTCATCCGCTTCTCCACCGTGGCCGACTCACTGGGCGGCTCCGACGCGGTACGCGACCCCCGCGGCTTCGCGCTGAAGTTCTACACGGACGAGGGCAACTACGACCTCGTCGGGAACAACACCCCGGTCTTCTTCATCAAGGACCCCATCAAGTTCCCGGACTTCATCCACTCGCAGAAGCGTGACCCGTTCACCGGCAAGCAGGAGCCCGACAACGTCTGGGACTTCTGGGCGCACTCCCCCGAGGCCACCCACCAGGTGACCTGGCTGATGGGCGACCGCGGCATCCCCGCCTCGTACCGGCACATGAACGGCTACGGCTCGCACACCTACCAGTGGACGAACGCCCAGGGTGAGGCCTTCTTCGTCAAGTACCACTTCAAGACGAACCAGGGTGTCCGCAGCCTCTCCGCCGAGCAGGCCGCCGAGATCGTGGGCAAGGACGGCAACAGCCACCAGACCGACCTGCTCCAGGCGATCGAGCGGGGCGTCAACCCGTCCTGGACGCTGCACGTCCAGATCATGCCGGCGGCCGAGGCGGCCGAGTACCGCTTCAACCCGTTCGACGTGACCAAGGTGTGGCCGCACAGCGACTACCCGCTGCAGCGCGTGGGCCGTCTCGTCCTCGACCGCAACCCGGACAACGTCTTCGCCGAGGTCGAGCAGGCGGCGTTCTCGCCGAACAACTTCGTCCCCGGTATCGGTCCCTCGCCGGACAAGATGCTCCAGGGCCGCCTCTTCGCGTACGCCGACGCACAGCGCTACCGCGTGGGCATCAACCACACGCAGCTCCCGGTCAACGCCCCGCGGAAGGCGACCGCCGACAACTACGGCCGCGATGGCTCGATGGCGACCCGCTACGGCTCGCGCTACGACAAGAACTACGAGCCCAACTCCCACGCGGGCCCGGCCCAGACGGACGCGCCGCTGGCCGCCCCGCTGGCCGTGACCGGCTGGACCGGTGCGCAGGGCGCCGCCGAGCACGTGAAGGACGACGACTTCTTCCAGGCGGGCGAGCTGTACCGGCTGATGTCCGACGACGAGAAGTCGCGGCTGATCGCCAACATCGCGGGCGGCCTCTCGCAGGTCACCCTCGACGAGGTCATCGAGAAGAACCTCGCGCACTTCCACGCCGCCGACACGGAGTACGGCAAGCGCGTCGAGGAAGCGGTCCGCGCTCTGCGCGAGGACTGATTCAACCACCAGACGGCGCAGGTGACTTGACGGGAGGTCAGGTCATCGGCGCAGTCCGGTCCGCCGTCCCGATGAGGGGTGGCCGGCGGCCCGGACAAGCCTGCGGACCGCGGCGGAGTGAGATGCCAGTGCGGTGGTCAAGGCCCCCCGGCGCTCTCCTGATGTGAAGGAGAGGGACCGGGCGGGCCGATCGCACTCCGCCGCGGTCCCCTGCTGTCACGGCACAGCGGTCCGCCGCTGTCCCAGCACAGTGGAGAGCCTCCCCCCTTGAGCTCCGCCCGGTGGCGCGAATGTCCTGTCGCGCCCAGTCTCGTGCCGCCGGGCGGTATCCAGTACCACCAGCGCACCAGCACGGCGAAGCATCGCCCAGCACCGCGAAGCACCACCATCCAGCAGCGGAGCCATCAGCACGAGCCGGAGTGCGGTACGAGGTCCACGATCCCTCGTACCGCACTCCTTTCGTGTGCCCGGCTCCCGTGTGCCCGGCTCGTGTTGCCCGGCTCCCGTGTGCCCGGCCGCAGCGCTGCTGCCGTACGACCACAGCGAACACCGTCGGCACAGCCACAGCGATCACCGGCCGCACCCCGGCTCGGCCCCGGGAAGGAAGAGGGAGCAGCGCGGCCCCGAGGGCCCGTAACGCACGAGGGGCGGGCCGCCGTCGCCGGCAGGCCCGCCCCTCAGGGAGCGATCGGTGCGAAGGTCAGGAGGTGAGCAGCGGACGGATCGCGGTCGGGGCGTGGCCCGGCTCGGTCGCGATGTCCTCGAACTCGTTGACCCCCGCGAGGTCGGTGCCGCTCATCGAGATGTTGGTGACCCGCTCCAGGATCGCCTCCACGACGACCGGGACCCGGTACTGCGCGGCCAGCTTCTTGGCCTCCTCGAAGGCGGGCAGCAGCTGGTCGGGCTCGGTGACCCGGATCGCCTTGCAGCCCAGCCCCTCGGCGACCTTGACGTGGTCCACGCCGTACACACCGAGCTCGGGAGAGTTGATGTTCTCGAACTCCAGGTTGACCTGGAAGTCGATGTCGAAGTTGCGCTGCGCCTGGCGGATCAGGCCCAGGTACGCGTTGTTCACCAGGACATGGACGTAAGGGATGTTGTGCTGCGCGCCGACGGCCAGCTCCTCCAGCATGAACTGGAAGTCGTAGTCACCGGAGAGCGCGACGACCGTCGCACCGGGGTCGGCGGTGGCCACCCCCAGCGCGGCCGGGATCGTCCAGCCCAGCGGGCCCGCCTGGCCGCAGTTGATCCAGTGGCGCGGCTTGTAGACGTGCAGCATCTGCGCGCCGGCGATCTGGGAGAGGCCGATGGTGGTGACGTAGCGGGTGTCGGGGCCGAACGCCCGGTTCATCTCCTCGTACACACGCTGCGGCTTCATCGGGACGTTGTCGAAGTGGGTACGGCGCTGGAGCCTGGCCTTGCGGTCCTGGGCCGACGCGGCCCACTCCGAGCGGTCCGGGAGCTTCCCCGCTGCCTTCAGCTCACGTGCGACCTCGACGAACAGCTCCAGAGCTGCCTTGGCGTCGGACGCGATCCCGAAGTCGGGGGCGAAGATCTTGCCCAGCTGGGTGGGCTCGATGTCGACATGGACGAACTTGCGGCCCTTGGTGTAGGTGTCGAGCCGGCCCGTGTGGCGGTTGGCCCAGCGGTTGCCGATACCGAGGACGAAGTCCGACTCCAGGAACGTGGCGTTGCCGTAGCGGTGCGAGGTCTGGAGTCCGACCATGCCCGCGTTCAGCTCGTGGTCGTCGGCGAGGATGCCCCAGCCCATCAGGGTCGGGATGACCGGCGTACCGGTCAGCTCGGCGAACTCCACCAGCAGTTCGGACGCGTCGGCGTTGATGATGCCGCCGCCCGCGACGATCAGCGGGCGCTCCGACTCGTTGAGGAGCGTGATCGCCTTCTCGATCTGGGCACGGGACGCGGTCGGCCGGTAGACCGGCAGCGGGGTGTACGTCTCGGGGTCGAACTCGATCTCGGTGAGCTGCACATCGATCGGCAGGTCGATGAGGACGGGGCCCGGACGGCCCGAGCGCATCAGATGGAACGCCTGCTGGAAGACGCCGGGGACCTGTGCGGCCTCCATGACCGTGGTCGCCGCCTTGGTGACCGGCTTGGCGATCGAGGCGATGTCGACGGCCTGGAAGTCCTCCTTCTGCATCACGGCGGTCGGGGCCTGGCCGGTGATGCAGAGGATCGGGATGGAGTCACCGGTGGCGGAGTAGAGACCGGTGATCATGTCGGTGCCCGCGGGGCCCGACGTACCGATGCAGACGCCGATGTTGCCGGGGTGGGTACGGGTGTACCCCTCGGCCATGTGCGAGGCGCCCTCGACATGGCGGGCGAGCGTGTGACGCACACCGCCGGCGGCCTTGAGCGCGGCATAGAACGGGTTGATCGCCGCGCCCGGCACGCCGAACGCGTTGCTGACGCCCTCGCGCTTGAGAATCTCGACTGCCGCTCGGGCAGCGGTCATACGAGGCATTGAATACTCCTGCTCGCCAGTCGGAGTGGGCCTCCTGTCGCGCCAACCTGAGATCGCCCAATTCCGTATTACGGAAGTCTATTTCTGCTATACGGAAGCAATGTAAGAGCTGGCCGCGCCTGCCGTCAAGAGAGGGCGGGCGGACTTGCGTCACCTGTGCGAAGTACGCCCCAAGCCGGGCCGCTTGGTGGACGATGACCCCATGGGAGAGGGAGCGGGCAAGGGCGCGGGAAGAGGCGCGGAGGAGTGGGCGACGAGCGCGGTCGTGCGCTGCCCGGTCTGCTTGAAGGAGCATGCGTATCTGGCGACGGTCCTGCCCTGCGCCTGCGGCGCCCCGCTCGCCCCGCCGTTGCTGACGGATGTGGCGCCAGTGCCCCTCACCCGCCGGAGCTGGTCGGACGAGTGGGTCGCGGTGCGCTGCGCGGAGTGCGGACGGCAGGACGAGTGGCCGCGGCCCGAACTCGGCTGCTCCTGCGGTACGGTCCTGCGGCTCGCGGTACGCCCGGTGACAGCGGGGGCGGGCACGGCAGGAGCTGCGGACACGGGCACACCGGAGACCGCGGACACGGCGGGGACGGCGGACACGGCGGGCACCGGGGATCCGCACGCCGGGGGCTCCTCCCCTGCGGAGCGGCACGCGGGGGCGCGGCCCCCGGCCCATATCCCGCTGCCGCGGACGGCCGCCGCACCCCGGCCCGCCTTCCGGCCCCTGGCGATCCGCACCGCGGGCGACGTGGTGTCGGCGGCGGCGCGCTATCTGGAGTGGCTGGGCTTCCGCGGGATCGTGCAGCCGGAGCGGCGGCCGGCGTCCGGGATCGATCTGCATGCGCCGGGCCTGGTCGCCACCGTGGAGGCCACCACCCGGCCCGTCCCGCCGCGGGACGTCGAGTGCCTGTGGCTGCACGGGATGAATACGGCGGCGGCGTGCGTCTTCTTCTCGCTGCCGGGGTACGCCGATGAGGCCCGCACCCGGGCCGACGACCTGGCCGTGCCGCTCTTCGCGCTGGATCTCACCGGCACCCCGCAGCCGGTCAACGGAGCGGCCGAGGAACTGGTCAGTACAGGCGCCGCGCAGAGCTGAACGGCGCCCCGCCCGGAAACACTCCGGGCGGTACGGGCGGTACGGGCGGTACGGGCGGTACAGGCGGTACAGGCGGCACGGGCGCTACGGGCGGTAGATCTCGCCCGGCTTCAGTTTCGCGGGCGCGATCAGCTGCGGCACCGTGACGAAGTGGTAGCCCCGCTTCTGCAGGGTGTCGATGATGCCGGAGACCGCCGGCACCGTGCCCTTGTAGATGTCGTGCAGCAGGATGATGCCATCGGGCTTCGCCTGCTTGAGCGTCCGCTTCTGGATGAGGGCGGTGTCGTTCGTGGAGTAGTCCTTGGCGGTGGTGCTCCACAGCACCTGCGAGACGCCCAGCTCCTTGCAGATCTTGGAGACGTCGTCGTTGGTACGGCCCTGCGGCGGACGCATCACCCGGGGCCGCTTGCCGGTGAGCTTCTCCACCGCGACCTCGGTCTTGTCGATCTCCGCGCGGGCCACATCGGCCTTCTGCTTCGTGAGGATCTTGTGCGTCCAGGTGTGGTTGCCCACCTCATGACCCTCGGCCGCCTCGCGCTTGACGAGTTCGGGGTACTTCATCACATGGTCCCGGCCCAGCAGGAAGAAGGTCGCGTGCACCTTCTTCTCCTTCAGGACGTCGAGGAGGTGGGCGGTGTTCGGGCCGGGACCGGCGTCGAAGGTCAGCGCGATGCACTTGACCTTGCGGCAGTCGGCCGGCCCGAGCGGAGCCGTGTCCTTCTGGTCCGCGTGGTCGCGCGCCTCGGAGGGCGATGTCGTGTCCATGGAGCAGCCGCTCAGCGCCACGGATATGAGCGCGGCCACGGCAGCGGCGGCCCCGAGCCGCCCCGCCTTCTTCTTCAGCAATGACATGGCCCGGACTATACACAGCATGTATAAACCACATGTATAGCGGGGTCTCCCACCCGCGTCGAAGACGGCGAGGGCAGGAAGACGGCGGGGACAGGAGGACGGCGCGGGCGGGCGGAGCAGGCTTCATGTGGTGGCTGCGGTCCGGCGCTTCCTGCTGGTGTGGGTGCGGTCGGTGGTCCAGGCGAGCGCGGCGACGAGGGGGAAGGCCGCCGCGGTGAGGGTGACCGCCTGCCAGTCACCCAAGTGGTAGGCAAGGGTGCCGAGTTGGGAGCCGATGGCGCCGCCGATGAAGAAGGTGGCGATGTAGACGCTGGTGATCCGGGCGCGGGCGTCCGCGTCGAGTTGGTAGACGGTGTGCTGCCCGAAGATCAGAGAGCACTGCACGGCGCAGTCCAGGAGGACCGCGGCGGCGGCGAGTACGAGGATCTGATGGGCGGCCAGGCCGGCCCAGATGAGGGTGGCGGAGGCGAGCAGGCAGGCCACGGGGGTGAGCCGGTGGGTGAGCCCCCGGTCGGCGAGGCGGCCCGCGAGAGGGGCGACGAGCGCGCCGGCGGCGCCGACGAAGGCGAACAGGCCGACCTGGAGCTGGGAGTAGTGGTATGGCGCGGCGGTCAGGACGTAGGAGATGGTCGTCCAGAACGCGCTGAAGGCGGCGAACATGCAGGCGTGGTACGAGGACCGGCGGCGCAGCTGCGGGTGCACGCGGATCAGCCGGGCCGTGGAACGCAGCAGCGCGGTGTAGGAAGCGGTGCTGGTGGGGGCCCGGCGGGGCAGCGCGCGGCGCAGGACAACGGCCAGGATCGCCATCAGGACGGCGGAGACCAGGTAGACGGTGCGCCAGCCTGCGACGTCCGCGAGCAGGCTGCCGACGGTGCGGGAGAGCAGGATCCCGGCGAGCAGTCCGCTCATGACCTTGCCCACCACGGCGCCGCGCAGGTGATCGGGGGCGAGGTCGGCGGCGTAGGGGACGAGGACCTGTGCGACGACGGAGGTGGCGCCCGCGACGAGCGCGGCGACGAGCAGGACGGTGAAGGTGGGGGCGAGGCCACCTGCGGCCATGGCCAGGGCGGTGACGGTGAGCAGGACGGAGACCAGACGGGAGTTCTCGATACGGTCGCCGAGGGGGACCAGGAACACCATGCCGGCGGCGTAGCCGAGCTGGGTCAGGGTGATCAGCAGGCCGGCGGTCGAGTCCTGGAGCTGGAAGGTCCGGCGCAGCATCTCCAGGAGCGGCTGGGCGTAGTAGAGGTTGGCCACGGTCAGCCCGCAGGAAGTGGCCAGGAGTACGACCAGCCAGCCGGGCAGGTCCTTCTGTCGCGCGTTTGACTCCGGTGTGGCACGGGCGGCTATGGGCACGGGCATGGTCTGTCTCCGGATACGGACGTGGGGAGGAGCGGAAGCCGGGTCGACTCCGCAGACCGGCCCGGCCAGGACCTGTGCCACGGCTTGAGACGTACACCTCGATCGCCGTAGCGAGCAGCCGACTGCTGTCGAATCACGATTCCACATTGAACTTTGATTCAACATAGAACGCGACGAGTACAGTGTCAAACATGAAGAACTCGGGTGACCCGCTGCCTCAGGGGATCGAAATCGGTGCACTGTCCAGGATCATTCGGCACCTCTTCGCCGACCGGATCGAGCAGGTCATCCACCCGCTGGGACTCACCCTCGGGCAGTGGACGGTGCTGCGGGAACTGAAGCGGACACCCGGCGCCTCCGCTTCAGAGCTCGCGCGCGCCGCGGTCCACACGCCGCAGGCCGTCAGCCGTCTCGTCCGGACCCTGCAGGAGGAGGGACTGGTGGAGCGCTCCCCGGCCCGGGGCCGGGTGATGGACAACCACCTCACGGCCAAGGGACACAAGGTGATGGATGAGATCTTCATCCAGGTCGAGGCCGGACTGGCTCCGGCCCTGGAGAAGTTCGGCAGGGCCAACACCGAGGAGTTCCGCCGCCTGTCCCATCTCCTCATCAAAGCCCTGGAAGACCCGGCCTGAGCCGGGGGTACCCGGGGCCCAGGGCCGAGCGGGCCGGGCTGCCGCGTCAGGAGTCGGCAGAGATCACGGCGGAGCAGCGCCCGGTGTCCATGCCCGCGTCCTGCCCGCCGGGGGCGGGGCCCTGGCCGTACCAGCCGGTCCCCACCATCGACTTGTCCATCGGAGGCGTCGCCGTGACGCCCCCCGTGTCCGGGCCGGTCAGACGCCGGACGGGCCGTACAGGTTGCGCAGCTCCACCTTCCTGACCTTGCCGCTCACCGTCATCGGGAAGGCTTCCAGGATCCGCAGCCCGCGCGGGATCTTGTAGTGGGCGAGCCGTTCCCGGCAGAACTCCTGGATCCCCTCCAGCGTCGGCGGGTCGGCCGGGTCGCGGGGGATGACACAGGCCAGCACCTCTTCGCCGTACCGCTCGTCCGGTACGCCGATCACCTGGACGTCGGCGACCTCGGGGTGGCCGTGGAGGAACTCCTCGATCTCCCGGGGATAGACGTTCTCGCCGCCCCGGATGATCATGTCCTTGATCCGGCCGACGATCTGCACGTACCCGTCCTCGCGGATGACGGCCAGGTCGCCGGTGTGCATCCAGCGGCCCTCGTCGATCACCTCGGCGGTCCGCTCCGGCTCCTCCCAGTAGCCGAGCATCACGCTGTAGCCGCGGGTGCACAGCTCCCCCGGCTCGCCGCGCTCCACCGTGATCCCGGTCGCGGGATCGACCGCCTTCACCTCCAGATGGGGCAGGACCCGCCCCGTGGTCCCGGTGCGCCGCTCCAGGTCGTCGTCCCTGCGGGTCTGGGTGGAGACCGGCGAGGTCTCCGTCATCCCGTAGCAGATCGACACCTCGGCCATGTGCATCTCGGCGACGACCCGCTTCATCACCTCGGCCGGGCACGGGGAGCCCGCCATGATCCCGGTACGCAGCGAACTCAGGTCGTACGAGGCGAACTCCGGGTGGTTCAGCTCCGCGATGAACATCGTCGGCACCCCGTAGAGCGAGGTGCAGCGCTCCTGCTCGACGGCGCGCAGGGTCGCCCCCGGGTCGAAGGAGGGCGCCGGGATGACGATGCAGGCACCGTGCGAGGTGGCCGCCAGGTTTCCCATCACCATGCCGAAGCAGTGGTAGAAGGGCACCGGCAGACAGATCCGGTCCTGCTCCGAGTAGCCCACCAACTCGCCCACGAAATAACCGTTGTTGAGGATGCTGTGGTGGGAGAGGGTGGCCCCCTTGGGGAAGCCGGTGGTGCCCGAGGTGTACTGGATGTTGATCGGCTCGTCGCAGGAGAGCGCCGCACCGGGCTCCGCCTGCCGGGCGGCGGTGGGCTCCACCGGGCCCGCAGCGGTGACCAGCTGGTCCCAGGACGGGTCCCCGATGTAGTGGACAGAGCGCAGTCGGGGGCAGCGCGAGCGCACCTCGCCGACCAGCGCCCGGTAGTCGGTGCCCTTGTGCCCGGTCGAGGCGATCAGCACCGAGATCCCGGCCTGCCGCAGCACGAACTCCAGCTCGTGCGCCCGGTACGCCGGGTTGATGTTGACCATGATCGCGCCGATCCGCGCGGTGGCGTACTGGACGAGCACCCACTCCGGGCAGTTGACCGCCCAGATCCCGACCCGTTCGCCCTTGCCGACCCCGCTGCCGGTGAACCCCCGGGCCAGCTCGTCCACCGCCGCGCCGAACTCGGCATAGGTCCAGCGCCGCCCGGACGGCACATCGACGAGTGCCTCGCGATCCGGGAAGGCGGCCACCGCCCGGTCCAGGTTCGCACCGATCGTGTCGCCCAGGAGCGGTGTCGTCCCGGTGCCGTGTGCGTACGAGAGGGTCACCGCAGCTCCCCCTCGTCGTACTCGTCGGTGGAGCCCGCCGCGGTCGCCCGGCGCAGTTCGATCCTGCGGATCTTCCCGGAGACCGTCTTGGGCAGCTCGGCGAACTCGATCCGCCGGATCCGCTTGTACGGGGCGAGCACCGCGCGCGAGTGGGCGAAGAGTACCTTCGCCGCGTCGGGCCCCGGCTCCCAGCCCTCCGCCAGGACCACGTACGCCTTGGGTACGGCGAGCCGCAGCGGGTCGGGGGCCGGTACGACCGCGGCCTCCGCCACCGCCTCGTGCTCCAGGAGCGCGCTCTCCAGCTCGAACGGCGAGATCTTGTAGTCGGACGCCTTGAAGACGTCGTCGGAGCGGCCGATGTAGGTGATGTAGCCTTCGGCGTCGCGCGAACCGATGTCCCCGGTGCGGTAGTAGCCCCCGGCCATCGCCTCGGCCGTGCGCTCCGGGTCGCCGTGGTAGCCGGTCATCAGACCGACCGGCCGGGCGGACAGGTCGAGACAGATCTCGCCCTCGCTCACGCCGGGCTCCCCGGTGACGGGGTCGAGCAGCTCGACCTTGTAGCCGGGCGTCGGGCGGCCCATGGAGCCCGACTTGAGGAGCTGGCCGGGGCTGTTGGCCACCTGGACGGCTGTCTCCGTCTGCCCGAAGCCGTCCCGGATCGTGGTGCCCCAGACCCGCCGTACGGTCTCGATGACCTCGGGGTTCAGCGGCTCGCCCGCCGCCGCGACCTCGCGCGGCGGTGTCCGCAGCCGGCTGAGGTCGGCCTGGATCAGCATCCGCCAGACGGTGGGCGGCGCGCAGAAGGACGTCACGCCGACCCGGTCCATCTCGTCCATCAGCCGGGCCGGGTCGAAGCGGGTGTAGTTGTGGATGAAGACCGTCGCCTCGGCGTTCCAGGGCGCGAACAGATTCGACCAGGCGTGCTTCGCCCATCCGGGTGAGGAGATGTTGAGGTGGACGTCGCCGGGGCGCAGACCGATCCAGTACATCGTCGCCAGATGGCCGACCGGGTACGAGGTGTGGGTGTGCTCGACCAGCTTGGGCCGGGCCGTGGTCCCTGAGGTGAAGTACAGCATCAGCGGGTCGTCGGCGCGGGTGTCCCCGTCGGGCTCGAACCGGGCGGGGGCGGTCGCGGCGTCCCCGTACGACAGCCAGCCCTCCGGGGTGCCGGCACCGACCGCGATCCTGGTGTAATCCCCGGCCACCTCAGCGAACTTGGCGGTGTCCTCGGTGCGTACGAGCACATGGCGGGCGCCGCCCCGGTCGACCCGGTCGCGCAGATCCGCCGTGCCCAGCAGCGGAGTTGCCGGGATGACGACGGCGCGCAGCTTCATCGCGGCGAGCGCCGTCTCCCACAGCTCCTGCTGGTTCCCGAGCATCACCAGGATGCGGTCGCCAGCCCGGACGCCGTGCACCCGCAGCCAGTTGGCCGCCCGGTCGGACCGCTCGGCCATCTCCGAGAACGACACCCTGGTCTCGGCGCCGTCCTCCTCGACGATGTGCAGCGCGGTCCGCTCATTGCCCCGGGCGATGGTGTCGAACCAGTCGAGCGCCCAGTTGAAGTGCCCGGGGCGCGGCCAGCTGAAGCCCTCGTAGGCCGTCAGGTACTCCTCACGGTGCCGGAGCAGGAAGTCCCGTGCGGCCCGGAACTCCTCCGTCGCGTTGTTCGACGCCATGTGTCCTCCTCATTGCGGGACTGCTGCCCAGCATCGTGTAATCAGTGGCCCGGGTCCCACCACCCCCGAACGGGGGAGGCCGGGCCTTCCGTCCTGGCC
>NZ_JBHYWP010000131.1:0-8750 GCF_042751845.1 Streptomyces sp. NPDC059398
GCCCGCACTCCTTCTCACTTCACTTCGTGGGGGGGGGGGCGGGCGGCGCGGCGCGCGCGGCTGCGGGGCGGCGCCGGCCCCCCCCGCGCCCGGGCGATCACTTGGTGAAGTCGGGGACCAGCTTGGCCATGGCCTCGTTCAGGGCCTTGACCCCGTCCTGGAGCGATTCCTTGCCGTCGGCGACCTTGGGCAGTTCGGTGTCCATCGGACCCCAGAGCGAGCTGTACTCGGGGAGTTCGGGCCGCGGCTGCGAGGCGCTGAGCACCTTCTGGAACCCGGCGATCCCGGGGTCGGCGGTGACCTCGGAGGTGTAGGCGTCGGAGCGGGTCGGCAGCGTGGAGTTCTTGAGCGCGATCTGTTCCTGGCTCTTCGCCGAGGTCATGAACTGCAGGAACTTCAGCGAGGCGGCCTGGTGCGCCTTGTCGGAGCCCGCGTAGACGGCGAGGTTGTGGCCGCCGGTCGGGGCGCCCGCCTTGCCGGTGGAACCGGCCGGGACGGTGGCGATGCCGAGGTTCTTCTTGTCCTTGAAGGCCGAGCCCTTGTAGAAGTTCGTGATCTCCCAGGGGCCCTGGATGATCGAGGCGACCTTGCCGTTGACGAACGCGTCCTGCTGGTGGGCGTAGGCGTCGGCCGTGGTGTCCGGCTTGTGCAGACCGGGGCCGCTGAAGAGGCCCTTCCAGGTCTCCAGGCCCTTGACCGCGGGGGCGCCGGCGATGGTGACCTTCTTGTGGGCGAGGTCGACGGTGTCGGTGCCCTCGCCGTACAGGAAGGGCTGCGCGTAGTACCCGGCGGTGCTGGCCCAGTAGCCGTCGACCTTCGCCTTCGACTTGACCGCGGCCGCGTCGCTCTTCAGCTCACCCCAGGTGGTGGGGGCCTTGGTGATGCCGGCCTTGGCGAAGAGCGCCTTGTTGTAGACGAAGGCGAGGGTGTCCGTGACCAGCGGGACGCCGTAGGTCTTGCCGTCGAACTGTGCCTGCTTCAGCAGGTTGGGCTCGAAGTGCGCCTTGTCCTTGAGGGCTTCGGTGCCGTCCAGCGGGAGGAAGTAGCCCTTCTTGGCGAAGGCGGGGGTCCAGCCGACCTCGGAGCGCAGCACGTCCGGGGCGCCCTTGGCCCCGGCGGCGGTGTCGAACTTGTTCTGGGCCTGGTCGAAGGGGACGTTGACGTAGGTGACCTTGATGCCCTTGTTCGCCGCTTCGAACTCCTTGACCAGCGCCCGGTAGGTCGGGGCCTCGTTCGTGGCGTTCGAGGTGTCCCACCAGGTGATGGTGGTGGGACCGTCCGCCTTGCCGCTACCGCTGTCGCCGCCGCAAGCCGTCGCCGCGAGCGCCAGGGCCGCAACCACGGCGGTGGCCGCTATGCCACGTCGCATGTGAACTCCTTCGAGGGGTGCCGCTCCATCACGGCTCCGGGTCGAGGAGGAACGTAACAAGGATGAAAGAAGACCGAAAGAGCTTGCGAAGTTTTTCTGCAAGGAACCGGTTTCGTTACCTCCATGTGTCCGCACGGTTGCCGTGAAGGCCCTTGCCAAACAGGGCATGAGGGCTTCTGAAGCGGGGCGGGAGAGGCTGCGGCGGCCTTCGCAAGTCCTTGCAAGGCTGTTACTTTCGGAGGGCACCGGCGTTGTCCCGTACGTTGCAGGACTTCCGAAAGGGATCACCCCATGACGCAGCAGCTCACCGGCGCGGCCACCCCGTCCGGGGCCCGTACCCGATGGTGGCGGGACGCCGTCATCTACCAGGTGTACGTACGGTCCTTCGCGGACAGCGACGGTGACGGCATCGGCGATCTGCGGGGCATCGAGGAGCGGCTGCCGTATCTCGCGGAGCTGGGCGCCGACGCGGTCTGGCTCACCCCCTTCTACGCGTCGCCGCAGGCGGACGGCGGGTACGACGTCGCCGACTACCGGGTCGTGGACCCGCTGTTCGGGACACTGGCCGACGCCGAGTCGCTGCTGCACACCGCGCACCGCATCGGACTGCGGGTCATCGTGGACGTGGTGCCGAACCACACGTCGGACCGCCATGTGTGGTTCAGGGACGCGCTGGCCGGCGGCCCGGCCCGGGACCGCTACCACTTCAGGCCCGGACGCGGCGCCGACGGTGAACTCCCGCCCAACGACTGGCAGTCGGTGTTCGGCGGCCCCGCCTGGACCCGGGTGTCCGACGGCTCCTGGTACCTCCATCTCTTCGCCCCCGAGCAGCCCGACCTCAACTGGGAGAACGCGGAGGTGCGTACGGAGTTCGAGGCGATCCTGCGGTTCTGGCTGGAGCTCGGCGGGCGCGGCGTGGACGGATTCCGTGTCGATGTGGCGCACGGCATGGTCAAGGCCGCCGGGCTGCCCGACATCGGCACCGCCGAGCAGGTACGGATGATCGGCTCCCAGACGCTCCCCTTCTTCGACCAGGACGGTGTGCACGAGATCCACCGCGCCTGGCGGAAGCTGCTCGACTCCTATCCGGGCGAGCGGGTCGGCGTCGCGGAGGCGTGGGCCCCGTCCGCCGGGCGCCTCGCCCTGTACGTACGCCCGGACGAACTGCACCAGGCCTTCAACTTCCAGTTCCTGCGCTGCCCCTGGGACGCGGCGGCGATGCGCACAGTGGTGGACGAGTCGCTGGCCGCGACCGCATCGGTGGGGGCGCCCACCACCTGGGTCCTCTCCAACCACGACGTCGTACGCCATGTGACGCGGTACGGCGGCGGCACCACCGGGCTGCGCCGGGCCCGCGCCGCCGCGCTGCTGATGCTGGCGCTGCCCGGCTCCGTATACCTGTACCAGGGCGAGGAGTTGGGGCTGCCCGAGGTCACCGACCTCCCCGACGAGCTGCGCGAGGACCCGTCGTTCTTCCGCGGCGCGGGACAGGACGGGCTGCGGGACGGCTGCCGGGTGCCGATCCCCTGGACCGCCGAAGGGCCCTCGTACGGCTTCGGGCCAGGACCGGGGTGGCTGCCGCAGCCGGAGGGCTGGGGGGCGCGTTCCGTCGGGGCGCAGACCGGGGACCCGGACTCGACGCTGGAGCTGTACCGGACGGCGCTCGCGCTCCGGCGCCGGCTGGACGGACTGGGTGACGGTCCGATGAGCTGGCTCGAAGGCCCCCCTGGGGTACTCGTCTTCGGCCGGCCCGGCTTCGTCTGCACCGTCAACACCCTGCCGGGCGCGGTCGAACTGCGCGTACCGGGCCGTCCGCTGCTCTCGTCGGCCGCCCCGGACATCTCCGGTGAATCGGTGCGCATTCCCGGTGATTCCTGCACCTGGTGGGCAATCTGACACGCGCCCGGTACAGTCCCTTCCCATGACCGCACGGCTTGCCGACATCGCAACCCAGGCGGGGGGCAGCGAAGCGACGGTCAGCCGGGTCCTCAACGGCAAGCCGGGGGTAGCGGCGGCCACCCGCGAGTCCGTACTCGCCGCACTCGACGTACTCGGCTACGAACGTCCGGTGCGGCTGCGGCAGCGCAGCGCCGGTCTGGTCGGCCTGATCACGCCGGAGCTGGAGAACCCGATCTTCCCGGCGCTGGCCCAGGTCATCGGGCAGGCCCTGACCCGGCAGGGGTATACGCCGGTGCTCGCCACCCAGACCCCCGGCGGCTCCACCGAGGACGAGCTGACCGAGATGCTGGTGGAGCGCGGGGTGGCGGGCATCATCTTCGTCTCCGGGCTGCACGCGGACACCACGGCCGATATGCGCCGCTACGAACGGCTGCGCGCCCAGGGCGTGCCGTACGTCCTGGTCAACGGCTTCTCGCCGAAGGTGCAGGCGCCCTTCATCTCGCCCGACGACCGGGCCGCGATGCGGCTGGCCGTCACGCACCTCGCCTCCCTCGGCCACACCCGGATCGGGCTGGCGCTCGGGCCGAAGCGCTTCGTACCCGTGCTGCGCAAGACGGAGGGCTTCCAGGCCGAGATGCGGGCCAGGTTCGGGCTCTCGGAGACCGAGAGCGAGAAGCTGATCCAGCACTCGCTGTACACGCTGGAAGGCGGACAGGCAGCAGCGTCCGAGCTGATCTCAGCGGGCTGCACGGCGGTGGTCTGCGCCAGCGACATGATGGCACTCGGTGCTATCAGGGCCGCCCGGCAGCTGGGATTCGAGGTGCCGCGCGACATCTCGGTCGTCGGCTTCGACGACTCCCCGCTCATAGCGTTCACCGACCCTCCGATGACCACCATTCGACAGCCGGTGACCGCCATGGGCCAGGCCGCGGTCCGCACTCTGCTCGAAGAGGTCGGCGGTACCCCCGCACCGCACAGCGAATTCGTCTTTATGACCGAGCTGGTAGTCCGTGGTTCCACCGCCTCCGGGCCGGGATCCGCCGCAGGCCCGGAATCACGGGGCGAAGGCGTCAACACGGCGTAGCAGGTGCGGGCGCGTCCCTCCCGAGGGATGATCTGGGGGAAGCCGAGTTTCTGGCAGACTCTTCCCCTATGGGTGAAACGACCGTGAAGACACTGGACGGCCAACAGGCCACCGCGTCAACCGTCGTGGCCAAGAAGCCCCACACCTCCGTCATCGGGCGTCTGCGTGCGCCCCGCCGCCCCCGCATCTGGTTCGAAGTACTGCTGATCGCGGTGAGTTACTGGGGTTACTCCCTGATCCGCAACGCGGTTCCGGAGCAGAAGGCGGAGGCGCTGCGCAACGCCACCTGGATCTGGCACGCCGAGCACCTTCTGGGCATCTCGGTCGAGCAGCACATCAACCACGCCGTGAATGCGGTGACATGGCTGATCATCGCGATGAACTACTACTACGCGACGCTGCACTTCATCATGACCATCGGCGTCCTGGTCTGGTTGTTCCACTTCCATCCCGGGCGCTATGCGGCGGCCCGGCTGGCGCTCTTCGCGACCACCGCGGTGGCCCTCGCCGGCTACTACCTGTTCCCGCTCGCGCCGCCGCGCCTGATGAACCACAGCCACTTCATCGACACGGTGCTGGTGCACCACACCTGGGGTTCGATGGCCTCGGGCAACCTCAAGAACATGTCGAACCAGTACGCGGCGATGCCCTCGATGCACATCGGCTGGTCGCTCTGGTGCGGCTTGATCATCTTCGCGCTGGCCCGCGCCCCGTGGGTGCGGATCCTGGGCCTGCTGTACCCCGCCCTGACCCTGCTGGTCATCGTCTCGACGGCCAACCACTTCTGGCTGGACGCGGTGGGCGGCGTCCTCTGCCTGGCCTTCGGCACGGGCCTCTCGTACGCCTGGTACGGAGCCCTGCCGCACCGCCTCCCCCGGGTCCCGGAAAAGGTCAGATCGGGCGGCACCTTCACCCAGGGCATCCACGGCACCCTGAAGCCGGTCCCGGCGAGGTCGGTCAGGGCGAGGTCGGTCCGGGCCAAGTCGGTCCCGTCGGAGCACTGAGGCTGCGTTCAAGCCCGTCCGGGGACTGAGGCCCGAAAATCAAGCCCGTCCTGGGATTGAGGACCGGGGCCGGTACAAGCCCGTCCGGGGACTGAAGCCCAAAATCAAGCCCGTCCTGGGGGCACCTCCCGGCGGTAGCCGGGGGAGATTGAGGACCGGGGTCCGGGGCGGAGCCCCGAGCACACGACCCGCACCACCCCACAGCCAGCGGCACCACCCACCCCTACCCCCCGTAGAACCGCTCCTCCATCACCCCGCGCGCCCGCCTCGTAGCCCGCCGGTAGTCATCCAGCATGTCCCCGACATGCCCCGTCTCGTACCCCAGGTACCGCGCCACCGCGGCCAGCTCCCGCCCGTCCGTGGGGAACGTGTCCCCCGCCCTCCCCCGCACCAGCATCACCGCGTTGCGCACCCGCGACGCCAGCACCCACGCCTCGTCCAGGGTCTGCGCGTCCTCGGTGGTGATCAGCTCCGCGGCGTGCGCGGCGGCCAGCGCGGTCCTGGTGCGGGTGGTCCGCAGCCCCGGCACCTCCCAGCCGTGCTGCAACTGCATCAGCTGCACGGTCCACTCCACGTCGCTCAGCCCGCCCCGGCCCAGCTTGGCGTGGAGCGTCGGGTCGGCGCCGCGCGGCATCCGCTCGGACTCCATCCGGGCCTTGAGGCGGCGGATCTCGCGTACGGCGTCCTCACCGATCCCCTCGACGGGGTAGCGCAGCGGGTCGACGAGTTCGATGAACCCGCGGCCCAGCTCGGCGTCGCCGGCCATCGGCTCGGCGCGCAGCAGCGCCTGGCTCTCCCAGACGCCGGACCAGCGCCGGTAGTACGCGGCGTACGACGCCAGGGTCCGCACCAGCGGGCCGCTCTTGCCCTCCGGGCGCAGATCGGCGTCGATCAGCAGCGGCGGATCCGCGGTCGGCAGCTGGAGGAGCCTGCGCATCTCGGTGACGACGGCGTTGGCGGCGCGGGCCGCCTCCTGGTCGTCCACACCCTCCCGGGGCGCGTGTACGAAGAGGACGTCGGCGTCCGAGCCGTAACTCAGCTCGTGGCCGCCGAAGCGGCCCATGCCGATGACCGCGAACCGGGTGGGCAGGGTGTCGCCCCACCGCGCCCGTACGGCGGCCCGCAGCGCGCCCGCGATGGTGGCGGCGTTCAGATCGGTGACCGCGTTGCCGACCCGGTCGACCAGCGCCCCGGGGTCGGACTCGGCCGGGTTCTCCTCGGTGCCGTACGAGCCGATGAGGTCGGCCGCCGCCGTACGGAACAGCTCACGGCGGCGCACTCCGCGCGCGGAGGCGACGGCGCCCTCGGGGGTCTCGGCCCGGCCGACGGCCGACAGGACCTCCTGCTCCAGGGTCTCCCGGGGCCGCGGCGCGAGCCCGCCGCTCGCGCCGAGCAGCGCGACCGCCTCCGGGGCCCGCAGCAGCAGGTCGGGAGCGAGCCGGCCGGCCGACAGGACCCGGGCGAGATTCTCGGCGGCCGCCCCCTCGTCCCGCAGCAGCCGCAGATACCAGGGGGTCTTGCCCAGCGCGTCGGAGACCTTGCGGAAGCCGAGCAGTCCGGCGTCCGGGTCGGCGGAGTCCGCGAACCAGCCGAGCAGGACGGGCAGCAGGGTGCGCTGGATGGCGGCCTTCCTGGAGACCCCGGAGGAGAGCGCCTCCAGATGCCGCAGGGCGCCGACCGGGTCCGCGTAACCGAGCGCTTCGAGGCGCTGGCCCGCCGCCCTGGGGCTGAGCCGGTTCTCGCCGGGCGCCAGCTGCGCGACGGCGTCCAGGAGCGGCCGGTAGAAGAGCTTCTCGTGCAACCGCCTGACGACCGTGGCGTGCCGCTTCCACGCCCTGGTGAGTTCCGCGACGGGTTCGGCGCGCAGCCCGAGCGAGCGCCCGAGCCTGCGCAGATCCGCCGGATCGTCGGGCACCAGGTGGGTGCGCCGGAGGCGGTACAGCTGGATCCGGTGCTCCATGGTGCGCAGGAAGCGGTACGCCTCGTCCAGCTGCGCCGCGTCGGTCCTGCCGACATAGCCGCCGTTGGCCAGCGCCTCCAGCGCCTCCAGGGTGTTCCCGCTGCGCAGGGTCGCGTCGTTGCGGCCGTGTACGAGCTGGAGGAGCTGGACGGCGAACTCCACGTCCCGCAGCCCTCCGGGCCCCAGTTTCAGCTCGCGCTCGACGAGGTCCGGGGGGATGTTGTCGATCACCCTGCGGCGCATCTTCTGCGCGTCGGCGACGAAGTTCTCCCGCTCGGACGCCTGCCACACCAGGGGTCCGACCGCTTCGGTGTACTCGGCGCCGAGCGCCGCGTCACCGGCGACGGCGCGGGCCTTCAGCAGCGCCTGGAACTCCCAGGTCTTGGCCCAGCGGTCGTAGTAGGCGAGATGGCTGGAGAGCGTACGGACCAGTGGTCCGTTGCGCCCCTCGGGCCGCAGATTCGCGTCGACGGGCCAGATGGTGCCCTCGATGTTGGTGTCGGAGCAGATCCGCATCAGATGCGCGGCGAGCCGGGTGGCGGCCTGCATCGCCCCGGTCTCGTCGGCGTCCTCCCCGGTGTCCGTGGGCTCGGCGACGAAGATGACGTCCACATCGGAGACGTAGTTGAGCTCGTGGCCGCCGCACTTGCCCATCGCGACGACGGCGAGGCGGCAGAGCGCGGCGTCCTCGGGGGCCTCGGCGGACGCGAGGGTGAGGGCGGCGCGCAGGGTGGCGGTGGCGAGGTCGGCCAGTTCGGCCGCGGCCTGCCTGACGTCGGTCGTACCGCAGACGTCCCGGGCGGCGATGGCCAGCAGACACCGCCGGTAGGCGATCCGCAGCTCCACCGCGTCGGTCGCGCCGGCGAGCCCCTGCTCGAACTCGGGCACGCCGGGGTGCAGGTCGGCCGTCTCGTACGTGACAAGGGCGTGCCAGTCGTGCGGGTGCCGGGCCAGATGGTCGCCGAGCGCCTCGGACGCGCCGAGCACGCCGAGCAGCCGGTCGCGCAGCGGCTTGGCCGCGATCAGCGTGTCGAGGAGTGTCTGCCGCTCGTCGGGCTGCTGCGCCTCGGCCATGCGCACCAGACCGAGCAGTGCGAGATCCGGGTCGGCGGTGGCACCGAGGGCGTCGAGGAGGACGGGGTCGTTGCGTACGGCGGCCAGCTCGGGGGCGTCGAGCAGCCGCTCGGCCGCCGCGGGGTCGGTGAAACCGTGCCGGAGCAGCCGGGTGAACGTACTGCCTCTGCGTCCCGGCACGCTCATGCTGCCGCCTCTCGTCCTGTGGCACCCGGCTGCCCGGAACACCGGTTGATCGAAGTCCGGTTCCGATAGGATGCTCAGCGGGCTGCTTGGTCGCGTCAGCCTCGCTCTGCTAATGGGGCAGCCGGGGGCGCGGGGGGGCACGCGGCCGCGGCCGATGTGCTGGGCAGGCTGGAG
>NZ_JBHYWP010000131.1:8760-19681 GCF_042751845.1 Streptomyces sp. NPDC059398
GCGCGGCGCGGGGGCGCGGGGGCCGGGGCGCGGGGGGGGCGCGGGCGGGGCGCGGGGGCCCGGCGCCGCCGCCCCCCCGGGGGGGGGCGGGGGTGCGAAGGGGGCGGGATGCCGGGGGGCAGGCCCGGTTACTGCCCGATGCCGTTCTCCTCCGTCGCCCCGGAGGCGTCCAGGGTCACCTTGGCGATGGACTGGCAGGTGTCGCTGAGGCTGGACGAGTTGTAAGTCCCCTTGCCCGCACTGGTGGTGGGGATACCGAAGAGCAGCTTGGAGTACTTGGCGTCGGCACAGACGGTGGCGGGGTTGTTCCAGTCGAAGTACTCGGTCCAGCTGTTGAAACTGGAGCCGGCCATCGGATGGTCACCGTCGATCTTGATGGTCCCGAGGACGGTGGTGGTGCCCGCCGTCCTGTCGACGATGGAGTACTTCCAGTACGAGCCGGACTGCTGCGCCGCCTCCATCGCGTACTGGTGCCCCTCGACGGGCCGCTGGTCGAGTCGGCAGGTCTTGCCGGTGCCGCTCTCGTCGAAGTCCTGGCAGTAGGTGCCGGAACCGCCCGCGGTGGCCTCGGTCCCGTTCCAGATCGAGACGAGGAACATCCCCCCGCCGTCCCGGTGGGTCTGGAACCCCATGTAGCCGGAGGCACCGCTGCCCGCGAAGTCGAACTGGGTCGACCAGTAGGCGTTGTAGTTGCCCGGCGAGTGCTGGAGCGTCATCGGGATGGAGACCGAAGTGACGTCGGAGGGCGCGCTCCAGTAGGCGTACGTACCCGGGGTCTGGCCGGTGTCGGCGGCCTGTACGGGGGCCGCGGGCCCCATGAGCAGCACGGCGGCGCCCGCCGCGGTGGCCAGTGTTCCGGTGGTGAGAAGGTGCCGGATCCGCATGGTGTCTCCTGTGTGGGGGTGGAGTTCACGTGTCCGTACAGCCCGAGGGTGAGCGGTTCTGTTCACCAGAGGCGTTGAACAAGCACGTTCACGCACCAACTGACACCCGTCAACGGCTGTTGCCCGACCGGTGACAAAAGGACAAGCACCGCACCGCCAAAGTCCAAGAGCCACCTGACCGGGGTTGACCGGGCTCCCCGGTGACTGCCGGCCGGCGCGGCGGGCACAAGACCCGCGGCGTGCCCGAGCTGCTCTTGTTCCGGACGGAACGCCGGACCAGTCCCGTCCGGGCCGGCGGAACCGCCCAGCCCCGGCGAGACATCTCTCCGTCCACGGAAACCGGACACACGGCCCGGCGCGTAGCCGCCACCGGCGCCGCGGGGTGCCTGACAGCGGTACTCGGTGCCCTTGCCGGCTGCATGGCCTGGCTCCCGTACGGCCGAAGAGGGCTCTCCGGCGGTTTCGAAGACGAGACCAACCCGGACCTGCTCCTGCTGGGCCTGCCGGTCATGGTGTTCGGCGGCACCGCCACCGCCCTGGCTGTTTACGTCGCCGTACGGGGCCGGTGGCGCACTGCCCTCGGACTGGCGGCGGCCGTCGCGGGGCTCGCCGCCTTGGGGTACTGCTTCGATGTCCAGGCGACACAGCACTGCGCGCCTTCCTGCTGAGCCTGCCGTGCATGTGCTCAGTTTTTCAGCATGAGTTGAACCGCAGGGGTGTGGGTGACGGTCTTGAGTGTGGCGGCTATGGCGGTTGCTGGTCGTAGTCGTCGCCCTTGTCGGCGTGCGGCTCGTCCGGTCGTCGGCGGCCATGCCCCGGCCAACTGGTCGTAAGCCTCGTGCAGCTGTGGTGCGTTGGCCGCGCAGCGGAACGCCGGAGTGGTCATGCCACCGATCCGTACGACCGGCCCGGTCCGGCTCCCGGGATCGTCCGGCGAGCACCCACTCGCCTCCCACAACTACGCACGGCAGTCATCCACTGTGCCCTCGTGGACGGCTCCGGGGACACGCACGAAACCCGTCCTGGCACGGCTCACAACCAAGGCTGAGGCAACCGCACTTGCACTGAGTCCGGGCTCCCCGGTGAACCACCTCGTACGGGCCGCGGCAACGAAGTCCGGACGGGTGGTGGAGAGGCGACCTGACGCATGCCGAGGAGCGCTGCATTCTTTCTCCTGTCACTCAGGAGAACGCCTCATGACCCCGCCCGTACCGGTGACCATCCTCCCCGGCCCGCCGGCCTCGGCCCGCAGCGCCGCCCCGCTCGTCGCCACTTCCTCGGTGACCGCCGTCCCGGACCCGGACGACGTCGTGGAGAGCGCGGAGTGCTCCTGCGACGCCGGTGATGACACCCCCCACTGATCGAGACGATCCAGTCAACTCCGCTCAGGCCCCGGCGTGCTCGCGCCGGGGCCTTGGCCCTGTCCGGCTCACCGTGAGGGTGCCGCTCGTATTCTTCCGCTGGGACTGGCTCCGACCCCGGCGCAGTTTCCGCCCGGACCAGCCGTTTCACCCCTAATTGCCTACTCGTCCCGCCCGGCCGACCGTTCCGCGACCGCGGCCCTGACCGCCTCGCGCAGCTCGTCCGGAGTGAAGCCGAGGTCGTCCAGGATCCGCGCAGCCGGGCTTCCCTCCGTCAGGAGCAGGCCCAGCAGGGTGTGTTCCGTGCCGACCCAGTCGTGGCCGAGAGCGGCCGACGCGCTGCGGGCCTGTTCGATGGCCTCCCTGCTCTCCGGGCGGAATGCGATGTGACCCCGCAGCGCCTTCTGTCCGGCCGGCGGCATCGCCTCCCCGATCGCGTCGCGGACGCGCTGCTCCGACCCGGCTTTGGCGGTCAGCAACTCGTAGGCCAGGCCCTGCGGTTCACCGAGCAGGCCGAGCAGGATGTGTTCGGTGCCGATGGTGTCGTGCTTGTGCGTACGGGCGGCCTCCTGCGCCAGCACGATGCAGTGGCGGTTCAGGTTCGTGTACCGCTCGAAGGGGCCGGGGGCGTGACGCTGCTGGGCGGCCTGCTTGGACACCCCGATGGCGTCGCCGATCTCGGTCCAGGACGCGCCGGTCCGCTTGGCCTTGTTGACGTAGTGGTCGATGAGCTGGTCACCGAGGTCGGACAGGGTCTGGGCGCGCAGTCGCGCTTCGCTGACGTGGGCCAGTTCGCCGGCGTCGGGGAGTTCCGCGTCGAGACGGGCGATCAGGTCGGCCAGGCTGATGTCGAGTGGACTCATGCGTCAACTTTAAATTGACGATCCAGGATCGTCAAGATGTAATTGACGATGACTTGCTCGCCGTACGGACGACGGGCGTCTCCGCTAGCGCCCGGCGGTGCGGGTGCGGACGGAATCCGCCGTACCGCGGAGCCGCAGCTGGAGCCAGGTGACGAGGCGGGCGTCGGGGTCGTCGAGCTGGAGACCGAACAGTTCCTCGGCGCGCCGCATGCGGTAGCGCAGTGTGGTCGGGTGCACCTTCAGCAGCGTCGCCGCGTCGCTGCCGCCGCGAGAACCGTGCGCCAGTACCGCGTGGACCGTGCGGGCGTAGTGCGTGCCGAACCGGCGGTCGTGGTCGAGCATCGCCGCCACCGCGGGGACGGGGTCGGCGAGCGCCTCATTCGGGTCGGACGCGAGTTCCTCCAGTACGACGCGGCCGGCTACATCGGCGCAGGTGGCGACGGGACCGCTCGACGGGTCGGACGAGACGGCCCGCAGGGCCCGGTCGGCGTCCCGGCGTGCCCGTGGGAGCGCCGTCCAGTTCGCGGTGTCGTAGCCGACGCCCGCCTGCACCGCCGTACCGAGCGCCACCGACGCGTTCGCGGCCGTCCACCTGATCAGTCCGAGCAGCTCTCCGGTCCGCTGGGGTTCCGCGAGCACCGCATAGGCCCGGTCGTCCACCACCCCGCACAGCGCGGGCCTGCGGTAGACCTCGAAGTGGCTGTGGGCCGCCTGGGCGAGCCGTGCCGGGACGGATCGCGGCGAGCGCTCCCCGGCCGCGACGCCGAAGCTGACGACGACCGCCGTGGCCGACACGTCGGCGCCGAGCTGCGCCGCGCAGGAGTTCGGTGTCATCGTGCCGCCGAGCATGGCTCCCAGTGCCCGGGTCCGCTGCCGCTGTTCGGCGTCCCGGGCCTGGCGGGCCCGCACGAGATGGACCGCGGTGAGGTTCGCGGCACGCTGCAGCGCGTCTTCCGCCGCGGCGCCGAGGTCCCCTCCCGCGTCGATGGCCCACAACGCGCCGAGCAGTTCGCCCTCCGCCCGTACGGCGACGGCGAGCCTGGGAAGCAGGGTCGGCGCAACCCCGGCGAACCGCACCACGGATGCGGACTTCAGCAGCCGCTCATAGGTGTTCGGGTTGTACGGCAGATCGGGCACCTGCCTGCCGAGGATCGATGATCTGCGGACCTCGTCCGTGGGCTGGTCCGCGAGGCTGGAATAGGCGAGTACCCGCTCGTGCTGGTCCTCGATCGCCACGGCGCCGCCGACCGTCGCGGCGATCATGTCGGCGAGCGCGAACAGGTCGGCGACGCCCTCGCCGGCGCCCGTGCCCAACTGCGGCACCGCCGATGCCGTGGTCGTCAGGACGTCTCTGAGCTGCCCGGCCAGATCCAGCCAGGGCACCTCATCGGTCAGCTCCAGCAGGGCGATACCGGCGTCCTCACAACCACGGGCGAGTTCGGCGGCTGCGAGCCCGGCGTGCGGTGACGCCCGGATCACCACCGCCTCGGCGCCGCTCGCGGTGAGCGACTGGACCGTTTCCTGGACGGCCGGACCCTGCGGGACCGCACCGACGAGCAGGGCGACACCCCCTTGGCAGCTCCCCGCCAGGGGGTCGTGGTCGTCCCACCCGGCCGGCGGGCGCTCATGGACGAAGACCGGGCCGGATATCGAACGGTCATCGCCCTCCGCGGTGCGCAGCCGCAGCCGTCGCGCGCCGACACCCCGCAGCAGCTCATGAAGAGTCGTCACCCGAGCATGCTCGCACAGGAGCAATCCAAGCCCCATGTTTCCTCCGTCACGAGCATGCGGGCTCCGTACGCCGTAGTGGAGAGTGACCACCGGGCACCCGCACAAGAGGCGCCGCCCAGCCATTCAGCACGAACAAACTCAGCCATCCAGCACGAACAAAGGGGAGACCATGGTGCAGACATCCCCGGAGACGACTCTCCGGGGCGAGCCGGAGATGGTGGCGCTGCGTCACTACGGCCGGTGGATCTACGGCGCCATCGCGCTCGTGGTGTTCGGATACATAGTGTGGCTGTTCGGTCACAGCTCGATCGACTGGAGGACGGTCCGCTCGTTCCTCACCATCGGCGTGATCCTTGAGGGCCTCGGCAACACGGTCCTCATATCCGTCGTTTCGATGGTGCTCGGCGTCGTACTCGGGGTCGTCTTCGCGCTGATGCGGCTCTCCGAGAACCCGGTCACGCGGACCATCTCGTGGCTGTACGTGTGGCTGTTCCGCGGTACGCCGGTGTACCTGCAGCTGCTGATGTGGTTCAACCTCGCGATCATCCTGCCGCGCATCGGTCTCCCCGGCCTGGGAAGCGTACCGACGGTGTCGCTGATCACGCCGTTCGTGGCCGCGGTGCTCGGACTCGGCGTCAACGAGGGCGCCTACATCGCCGAGATCGTGCGCGCCGGGATCTCCTCGGTCGCCCCGGGCCAGCGTGAGGCGGCCATGGCCATCGGGATGCGGCCGATGCGCATCATGCGGCGGATCGTGCTGCCGCAGGCGATGCGGGTGGTCGTCCCCCCGCTCGGCAACGACTTCGTCAATCTGCTCAAGACATCCGCGCTGGCCAGCGCCATCTCCTTCAGCGAACTCCTCAACAGCGCCCAGCAGATCTACTTCATCAACAGCAAGGTGATGGAGCTGCTGATCGTAGCGGCCGTCTGGTACCTGGTCGTCGTCTCGGTGTTCAGCATCGCGCAGTACTTCGTCGAGCGGCGGTTCAACCGCGGTAGCACGCACGGCTCCAGCCCGACGCTGGCCGAAACAGTGTGGAAGGCGATGACCTCGACGCGGCGTACGCGGCGGGGGAACCGGCGGACAGGAGACGCACATGGATGAGCAGCCACAGCAACCACTGGTCTACGCCCGCGAGGTGCGCAAGCGCTTCGGCCATGTCGATGTGCTGAACGGGGTCTCGCTCTCGGTGTCGGCCGGGGAGGTGTGCTGTCTGATCGGCCCCTCCGGTTCGGGCAAGTCCACCTTCCTGCGGTGCATCAACCGGCTGGAGGCCATCGACGGCGGTGTGCTGGAAGTCGACGGAGAGTTCGTCGGCTACCGCAGAAGGGGCGGCAAGCTCCACCAGCTCGGCGAGCGCGACGTCGCCTCGTTCCGCGCGCGCGTCGGCATGGTGTTCCAGCACTTCAACCTGTTCCCGCACATGAACGCGCTGGAGAACGTGATCGAGGGGCCGGTGCACGTACTCGGGCGCCCGAAGGCGGAGGCCGCGGAGCGTGGCCGTGAGCTGCTCGCCCAGGTCGGCCTCGCCGGGAAGGAGGGCAACTACCCCTCGCAGCTCTCCGGCGGCCAGCAGCAGCGGGTGGCGATCGCACGGGCACTGGCCATGGACCCGGCAGTGCTGCTGTTCGACGAACCGACCTCGGCGCTCGACCCCGAGCTCGTCGGCGATGTGCTCGGCGTGATGCGGGCGCTCGCCGCGCGCGACATGACGATGATCGTGGTCACCCACGAGATGGGTTTCGCCCGTGAGGTCGCCGACACGGTCGCCTTCATGGACGGCGGTGTGATCGTCGAGGCGGGGGATCCCTCCGACGTGCTGGAGAACCCCCGGAGTGACCGCTGCCGCTCCTTCCTGTCCAAGGTGCTGTGATGGCGATCCCCACCAAGCGGCGCAGGCTGCACACGCTGATCGTGCCGACCGTCGTCATGCTGCTCGCCGTCGCCGGATGCGGCAGCCCGCGGGACACCCCTGCGCTGCATCCGCCGTCGAACCGGAAGGCGCTCGACGCCGTACGGGCCGACCCGCGGCTGCGGCAGATGCTGCCCGCCGATGTCCGCAGGAGAGGCCGCCTGGTCCTGGGGCTGAACCCGATCTTCGCGCCGATGGAGTTCCGGCCACCGGGCTCCGACGAGATGCACGGATTCGACCTGGACTTCGCCCAGGCACTGGCCAGGACACTCGGCGTGCGCCTGAAGGTGTCGGTCTCGCCGTTCGACCAGTTGATCAACTCGCTGAACACCGACCGCGTGGACCTGGTGATCTCCGGGCTGTCCGACTCGAAGGCCCGGGAGCAGACCCTGGACATGATCGATTACTTCCAGTCCGGCGCCCAGGTCTTCACCACCACCCGGAAGGCGGGCGCCCAGCACGACCTTCGGCAGCTGTGCGGCCAGTCGATCGGACTGAGCAAGACCACCGACAACTACGGCACGATCCAGAAGTTCAGCGCCGAACAGTGCGTGGCGGCCGGGAAACCGCCGATCAGGATCGTCGGCGTGGATTCGTCGGCCAGCGCCCGGCTCCAGCTGCAACAGGGCCGGGTCGGCGCCTCCGTACAGGAACCGGAGACGCTGGCCTACGTCATGAAGCAGGCGCCCGGCACCTTCGTCCGGCTGGGAAAGCCGCTGAACCCCGCCCCGTACGCGATCGCGATCTCCAAGCAGAAGAAGCAACTCACGACGGCGGTGCTCAGTGCCGCCCGCAAGCTCTTCGCGGACGGCGTGTACGCCGAGTTGCTGAGGACCTGGAACTTGCAGGGGTCCGCGATACCGAAGCCCGGCTTGAACCTGAAGGGAAGGCAATGAGCGGAGAAGACCTCAACGTGGTGGGCGCAGCCGCCCTCGTACTCGTACGGGACGACGGCGGGCCCAGGCGCGGGAAGGCACAGGGCGAGGTGGAGATACTCGCCGACGGCGCGGTCGCCATCCGGGCGGGCCGCATCGTCGCCGCCGGACCGACCGATGAGGTGCTGCGCGCCGCGGGCCCCGCCCCGACGCTGGACGCTCGCGGACGCACCGTTCTGCCGGGGCTGGTCGAGTCCCACACCCACCCGCTCTTCGGCGGTGACCGGCATCGCGAGTACGCGGAGAAGCTCTCCGGCACGGTCCCGCAGGACGCGGCCGCGCCGCGCGGGATAGGCGCGGCCGTGCTGCACACCCGCGAGGCCGAGGACGATGCGCTGCTCTCCGATGCCGCACGTACCTATGCGCGGCTGCTGCGCGGCGGCGCCACGACCGTCGAGGTGAAGACGGGGTACGGACAGTCGACGCGTCAGGAACTCCGCGCGCTCGGCCTGCTGCACCGCTCGCGCGCCACGACGCCGCAGTCCCTGGTGCTGACCTTCCTCGGTGCGCATGTGGTGCCCCCCGAGGCGGCGGACGCGGAGAGCTACGCCCGGCTCGTACGGGAGGAGATGCTCCCCGCCGTGGCCGAGCAGGGCTTCGCCGATCTGCACGACCTCGTGTGCGAGGAAGGGGTCTTCGATGAGAGCACCGCCGCGCAGCTGCTGGCCGCCTCCCGGAAGGCGGGGCTCCCCGCACGTGTGCACGCCGACGCCAACGCGGCCTCGCGCGGCTGGGCGACGGCGGTCGCCGGCGGCGCGGTCGCCGCCGACCACCTGACCTACACCCCCGACTCCGAGATCCGTGAGGTGGGAACCACCTCCACGGTCGCCGTGCTGCTGCCGGTCGCCGAGCAGCTCTACCTCGACGACCGCCGGGCCAACGCCCGGCTCTTCATCGACGAGGGTGTCCCGGTGGCGCTGGCGACCGACTACTGCTCCGCCCTCCACCCGACTTCGACGCTGCTCAGCCTGGCGCTCGGGACCAGCTGGTTCCGGATGACCCCGGCCGAGGCGATCACCGCGACGACCCTGAACGCCGCGTATGCCTGCGCCCGCGGCCACGACCGCGGCTCGATCGACATCGGGAAGCGCGGCGATCTCACCATCGTCGACTGCCCGCATCCCAACGAGATCTGCGTCAGCATGGGCACCGCGCCGCTCGGTGCGGTGGTCATCGAGGGTCGCGTCGTCCTGGGCGGTGCCGCATGAGGCCCATCGGTCTGCTCACCATCGGCCAGAGCCCGCGGCCCGACATCGAGCCGGCCCTCGCCGGAATCCTCGGCGCTGACGTCCCGCTGGTGTGTGAGGGCGCTCTGGACGGCCTGTCGTCCGAAGGGCTCGGCGAGCTGGCGGCCCCGGCGGGCCGGGCGGGCATCGAAACACGGCTCGCCGACGGCAGCACCCTCGTGATGCGGAAGGACGCGCTGCCGTCACTGCTGCGGGCGGCCGTGGCCAGGCTGCCGTCCGACGTACGACTCGCGGCCTATCTGTGCACCGGCGAACTCCCGGACATCGGCCGCGAGGGGCTGCTGCTCCTCGACTCCGGCGCCCTCCTGCACGGCACGGTCGCCGCCGCGGCGCAGGGCCAGCGGCTGGGCGTGATCAGCCTGCCGTCCGACCTGGCCGAGGCGCCCGAGTCCTGGGCCCGCCATGATCCGGAAGCGCTGTACGCGGCGGCCGACCCGTACGGCGACGGGCCGCCCGTGGCCGAGGCCGCACGCGAGCTGGCCGATTCCGGCGCGACGCTCCTGGTACTGGACTGCATGGGTTTCGGCGCCCGGCACCAGGCGGAAGCCGCACGCGGCTCCGGTCTCCCGGTGATCTGCCCCACCGTCGTGCTCGGTCACGCGCTCGCCGCGCTCACCGCGCCGGTCCCCGAGCGCCACGCACGCTGACCAGACCCAACGAAACGGAGTAGGAATGACCACCCGACCCAAGCCCCTGTGGAGCGGCCGACTCGAAAGCGGCCTGGATCCACAGGTGTTCGACTTCAGCGTGCTCGTCGAACAGGATCGGCGGCTGCTGCCGTACGACCTCAGGGCCTCGATCGTGCACGTCCGCATGCTCGAACGCCAGGGGCTGCTCGACGCGTCCGATGCGCGGGCGCTGCAGGACGCGCTGGCCCAGGTCGAGTTCGCCCCCGACCGCGACGAGGACATCCACTCCATGATCGAGCGCATCCTCGTCGAGCGCCTGGGCGAACTCGGGAAGCGCGTGCACGCCGGCCGCTCCCGCAATGACCAGACGGCGGTGGCCACCCGGCTGTGGGCGCGGGACGCCGCCACCGGGGCGGCGCACTCGGTGGGCAAGCTGGTACAGACCCTCATCGACCGCGCGCGCAGCGACGGAGAACTGATCCTCCCCGGCTACACCCACCTGCAGCGCGCGCAGCCGATCACCCTGGGGCACCACCTCGCGGCCCACGCCACCGCGCTCCTGCGTGACATCACCCGGTTCGACGCCGCCGGAGAAGCCGCCGCCGTCTCTCCGCTCGGCGCGGGGGCTCTCGCGGGAAGCAGTCTCGGTCTGGACCCGGAGTTCAGCGCGGACGAACTCGGCATGACGGCGAGCTTCGAGAACAGCCTCGACGCCGTATCCGACCGGGACTTCCTGCTCGACCTGTGCTACGCGGCGACGGTGACGATGGTGCACCTCTCGCGCATGGCCGAGGAGCTTGTGCTGTGGACCTCGCAGGAGTTCGCCTTCGCGGAACTGGCGGACTCCGTCGCGACCGGTTCCAGCATGATGCCGCAGAAGAAGAACCCCGACGTCGCCGAACTCGTGCGGGGACGCACCGGCATCGCCATCGGCAGGCTCACCGGGCTGCTCGCCCTGCACAAGGGGATTCCGCTCTCGTACAACCGCGACCTGCAGGACACCAGGCCGGAGGCGTACGAGCAGACCGACGCCGTACGGCAGTCCACCGAGGTGTTCTCGCTGGCCTACGCCACGATCGGATTCAACGCCGACACCATGCACGCGGCCGCGGCGGACGGGCGCACGGTGGCGACGGATGTGGCGGAGCGCCTCGTCACCGAGGGAAGCACCTTCCGTGACGCCCACCATGCCGTGGCCGCGCGGGTCGCCGCGGGCGAGCGGTTCGCATCGCCCACGGTCGACGAAGCGGTCGCCGCACGTGACGCGCGGGGCATGCCGGCCGCCTACCGGGAGCAGCTCGACCGGCTCCAGGCGCGCCTCGACGACCTCCTGGCGTAGGCGCGGCGGCCGTCAGGGC
>NZ_JBHYWP010000132.1:0-19647 GCF_042751845.1 Streptomyces sp. NPDC059398
CCGCGCCGGCGCCGCCACACGCCCGCGGCGCGCAGCCCCCCCGGCGGCCCCCGGCGCTGACCGGCGCACCGACCGGCCCCCGCCCCCGGAAACGAGCGGGCCGCGCCCTTTTCTGCCTTGCGGTGGCACCGCCATGCAGCACCGCAAGCCGTGGCGTCTATCCGAAGCGCCCCGAGATGTAGTCCTCGGTCGCCTGGACGGACGGGTTCGAGAAGATCCGCTCGGTCTCGTCGATCTCGATGAGCCGGCCCGGCTTGCCCACCGCCGAGAGGTTGAAGAAGGCCGTACGGTCCGAGACCCGCGCCGCCTGCTGCATGTTGTGCGTCACGATGACGATCGTGAAGCGCTCCTTGAGCTCGCCCACCAGGTCCTCGATGGCGAGCGTGGAGATCGGGTCGAGCGCCGAGCACGGCTCGTCCATCAGCAGGACCTGCGGTTCGACCGCGATGGCGCGGGCTATGCAGAGCCGCTGCTGCTGGCCGCCGGAGAGCCCGGAGCCCGGCTTGTTCAGACGGTCCTTGACCTCGTTCCAGAGGTTGGCGCCGCGGAGCGACTTCTCGACGATGTCGGTCAGCTCGCTCTTCTTGTACGAGCCGTTCAGGCGCAGGCCCGCCGCGACGTTGTCAAAGATCGACATGGTCGGGAAGGGGTTGGGCCGCTGGAAGACCATGCCGACCGTACGGCGTACCGCGACGGGGTCGACGCTCGCCCCGTACAGGTTCTCGTCGTCCAGCATCACCTTGCCCTCGACCCGGCCGCCGGGGGTGACCTCGTGCATCCGGTTGAGGGTGCGCAGGAAGGTCGACTTCCCGCAGCCGGAGGGGCCGATGAACGCGGTCACCGAGCGGGGCTCGACGGTCATCGAGATGTCCTCGATGGCCTTGTGGGAGCTGTAGTAGGCGGTCAGGCCGCTGACGTCGATTCGCTTGGCCATGGGAATCAGCTTCTTCTCTCGGCCTCAGCGGCCGGTCTTCGGTGCCTTCCAGCGGGCTATGCCGCGGGCGACGAGGTTCAGGATCATGACGAAGGCGATCAGCACCAGTGCCGCTGCCCAGGCCCGGTCGATCGCGGGCGGCTCGCCGAGCTTGTACTGCTCGAAGATGTAGTACGGCAGGGAGGACTGGCCGTCCTTGAAGGGGTTGGTGTTGATCATCTGGCTGCCGAACACCAGCAGCATGATCGGCGCGGTCTCGCCCGCGATCCGTGCGACGGCCAGCATCACCCCGGTGGTGATCCCGCCGATCGCGGTCGGCAGGACGACCTTGAGGATCATGCGCCACTTCGGTACGCCGAGGGCCAGCGCGGCCTCGCGCAGCTCGTTCGGGACGAGCTTGAGCATCTCCTCGGTGGAGCGGACCACGACCGGGATCATCAGGATCGTCAGCGCGAGCGCGCCCATCAGGCCCGAGGGCTCGGTGCCGGTCATCAGCATGATCGACAGGATGAAGAGCCCGGCGACGATGGACGGGATGCCGGTCATGACGTCCACGAAGAACGTCACGGCCCTGGCCAGCGCGCCCTTGCCGTACTCCACCAGATAGACCGCGGTCAGCAGGCCGATCGGGACGGCGATCACCGTGGCGATGCCGACCTGTTCCAGGGTGCCGATCAGCGCGTGGTAGACACCGCCGCCCGGGTCGGACGAGAGGACGCCGGCCATCGAGTGGGTGAGGAAGGTGATGCTCAGGTCCTTCACCCCGTGGCCGACGGTCGTCCACAGCAGCGAGAGCAGCGGGATGACGGCCAGCAGGAAGCAGACCCAGATGATGCTGGTGGCGAAGCGGTCCTTCGCCTGGCGCTTGTTCTCGACCACGGCGGTGGTGACATAGGAGAGCGCGAGGAAGACGACGGCGGCGATCAGGCCCCACTGGACCTTGCTGCTGAGTCCGGCGGCCGCGCCGATGCCGGCGCCGAGCACGATCGCGGCGGCGGCGAAGCCGGCCGGGGCCCAGCGCGGGAGGCTGCGGGCGCTGAGGCCGGAGGCTGCGGAGACCCGGGGGGACTTCCGCTGCCCGGTCTCCGTCTCGATGACGGTGTCGCTCATGCGTTGGCCCCCGAGTACTCCTTGCGGCGGGCGATGATCAGCCGGGCCGCGCCGTTCACGAGCAGGGTGAGGACGAAGAGGACCAGGCCGGACGCGATCAGGGCGTCACGCCCCAGCGGGTTGGCCTCGTCGAACTTCGCCGCGATGTTCTGGGCGAAGGTGCCGCCGCCCGGGTTGAGCAGATGCAGCGACATCACATAGCTGGGGGAGAGGACCGTGGCGACGGCCATCGTCTCGCCGAGCGCGCGGCCGAGGCCCAGCATCGAGGCGGAGATGATGCCGGAGCGTCCGAAGGGCAGTACGGAGAGCCGGACGACCTCCCAGCGGGTGGCGCCGAGGGCCAGTGCGGCCTCCTCGTTCATCCGCGGGACCTGGAGGAAGACCTCCCGGCTGACGCTGGTCACGATCGGCAGGATCATGATCGCCAGCAGGATGCCGACGGTGAGCATGTTGCGGGAGACGCCGGACTGGGTCTGGTCGAAGACGTACGTCCAGCTGAAGTACTGGTCGAGCCAGGCGTTGAGCCCGCCCAGGTGCGGCACCAGGATCAGGGCGCCCCAGATGCCGTAGATGATGCTCGGTACGGCGGCCAGCAGGTCCACCACGTAGGCGAGGGTGGTGGCCAGCCTGCGCGGCGCGTAGTGCGAGATGAAGAGCGCGATACCGACGGCGACCGGGACGGCGAGGACCATCGCGATGACCGAGCTGACGACGGTGCCGACGAGCAGGACCGCGATACCGAAGACCGGCGGTGTCTGTGAGGGCAGCCAGTCGGACGTCGTGAGGAAGTTGCCCTGGTCCTTCGAGATGGCGAGGGAGGCGCGGTAGGTGAGGAACCCCGCGATCGCTGCCATCACCACGAGGAGCAGGACGCCCGAGCCTCTGGAGAGGCCGAGGAAGACCCGGTCGCCCAGCCGGCCGGTGGAGGCGCCTGGCGTGGTGGGGAGAGAGGTTTTCGGTGGAGGGGTGTCTATCGGTGTGGTGGTAGCCATGGTTTCTCCGGTCTGTGTGGGGGAGCGGGTGGCTCCCCTGGCGGCGGTGCACCGGATGGGGGGGGCGGTGGCCGGGGGCGCGGGGCGCGCCGCCCCCGGCCCCCCGACACGGGTGGGGGGGGGGGGGGGGGGCCCCGCGGGGGGGCGGGCCCCGGGGGGGGGGGGGGGGGGCCGGCCCGGCCGGCGCGCGCCGCCCCCCACGCCGTCACTGCTGTGGGGCCGGTGCCTGTCGCGGCACCGGGCGGCCGGACTACGAGATCGTGGCGAGCGTCTTGCGCACCTTGGCGTTGATCTCGGCCGGGATCGGGGCGTAACCGGCGGTCGAGAGCTGCTTCTGGCCCTCGTCGCTCGCGGTGTAGTTCAGGAAGGACTTGACGGTGCCGAGGGTGTCGGACTTGTTGCCCTTGTCGCAGACGATCTCGTACGTGACCAGGACGATCGGGTAGGCGCCGTCGGCCTTGGTGGTGTAGTCGAGCTTGAGCGACAGGTCGGAGCCGGTGCCGACGATCTTGGCGGCCGCGATGGCCTTGGAGGCGTTGTCGGAGGTCGCTTCGACGGGGGACGAGGCGCCTGTGTCGATCTTGACCGTGGAGATCTTCTGCGAGGTGGCGTACGAGAGCTCGAAGTAGCCGATCGAGCCGTCGACCTGCTTCACCTGCTGGGAGACTCCGGCCGAACCGGCCGCCGCCTGGCCGCCGGGCGCGGGCCACGACTTGCCGACCGGGTACTTCCAGTCGTCGGGCGCCGCCGCGGTCAGGTACTTGCTCAGGTTCTCGGTGGTGCCGGAGTCCTCGGAGCGGTGGAAGGGCTGGATCGCCTTGGACGGCAGCTTCGCGCCGGGGTTGAGCTTCTTGATCGCCGGGTCGTCCCAGGTCTTGATCTTCGCCGAGAAGATCTTCGCCAGGGTCGGACCGTCGAGGACCAGGTTGTCGACGCCCTCCAGGTGGTAGCCGACCGCGATGGGGCCGCCGACCATCGGGAGGTCGATGCCCCGGCCGCCGGAGCAGACCTTCTTGGAGTCCGCGACCTCCGCGGGCTTCAGCGGCGAGTCCGAACCGGCGTAGCCGACCGTGCCCTGGTTGAAGGCGACGATGCCCTCACCGGACGAGGACGACTTGTAGTTGATGTCGACGCCGGAACAGGCGGCCATATAGCCCTTGGCCCACAGGTCCATCGCGTTCTTCTGCGCGCTCGAACCGGAGGCGCGCAGCTGGCCCTTCGCGCCGTCGCACTTGACGTCCGACGCGGCGTTCGTCTTGGTGCCGGTGCCTCCGGTCGAGCCGCTGTTGTTGTCCGAACCGCACGCCGTGAGGACCAGGGCGCCGGATACGGCGAGAGCGCCGAGCGCGGCGGCGCGGAGCCGGGTCTTGCGCTGCTGAAGCTTCACTTCGGGTGTTCCTTCCAGGAGCCGCCGGGTTTCGATTCGTTGTACGGCGGCGTGCGAAGAGGTGACCGGTGCGGCGGGGTGCGTGCACCGTGTAAGGCCGAAATTAGGCAGATCAGGTGAAGTGGTCGACGGGGGTGAGTGAACGGAGAGTGAACCTCGGCGGACGACCGGGTGCGGGGGTGTGCGGGCCGCCGTGCGGTGGGCGGCGGTCACTGTGCGCACCCCTCGCTTGCCTGGGGCGCGGGACGGGACGTGCGTTTCCGGCCCATGTACTACTCTGTAGTACATGGAAGCCACGGCCCGCGAGTTCAATCAGAACTCTTCCCGGATCCTCGCCGCAGCAGAGCGGGGCGAGAGCGTCACAGTGACGAAGAACGGCCGCCCTGTCGCCGTACTTCGCCCCATCGACTGCGTGGGCGGCGCGGCTGTCCCTCCGTACCCCGACGACCCGATGGGCGAGGACGCCGACATGCCGGTCTTCGGTGAGGAAGACGGGTGCGACGAGCCGGTCGACTGGACGAAGGGCCGGTCCCACTACCTGAAGGGCTTCGGCGGGTGAGGGCCACCGTCGCCGACACCTCCGCGCTGATCGCCCTCTACGACCGGAGCGAGCCGGAACACCGCGCCTGCCGGGCCGCCGTGGCCGCTGCGTCACATCTGGTGATCTCGCCCCTGGTACTGGCCGAGTTCGACTACCTGCTCACCTCACGGCGCGGGCCGGAAGCAGCCTGGAAGGCGCTCGCGCACATCCGCGACCGCACTGCCGTACGCCGTTACGCCGTCCCGGAGATCGAGGCACATCTGAGCACCGCGCTCCAGGTCATGCACCGCTACCCGCAGATCGGTCTCACCGACGCCATGAACGTCACGCTGGCCGCCGTGTACACCACGGACGAGGTCGCCACGCTGGACCGCAAGCACATGCGGGCGGTGCGGCCGCTCACCGGGCACCCTGCTTTCCGTCTGCTTCCCGACGACCTCTGAGCAGCGGCCCGGGCTTGTCATGTCGGCTGACCAACTGCCAGGCCGGGCACGTGCAGCAGAGCGTCGAGCAGTTCCCGGTCGCGCTGCTGGGTGAGGCGGGTGCGGGCGACGGGCGGGGGGAGCCAGAGCAGGCGGTCGACCTCGCTGTTCGGGGTGAAGGTGCCGTCCGTCGCCTCGGCGGACCAGTAGCTGACCTCCTTGGGGCGGCCGTTCGCCGTGTACCGCACGGTGGGGAGGCGGGCGCCCGGGGTGCAGTGGTGGCCGGTCTCCTCCCTGACCTCGCGCAGGGCGGCGGTCAGCGGGTCCTCGTCCGGTTTGAGCTTGCCCTTGGGGTGCGACCAGTCGTCATATTTCGGCCGGTGGACCAGGCAGATCTCCAGGTCCCCGGCCGGGGTGCGGCGCCACAGCACGCACCCCGCCGCGTGTACGGTGCGGTCCGCGCTGCCGTTGCCGTTGCCGCTCATGGGGCGCTCACCGCCGTACGCTGCCAGGTCTGCTGGAAGGTGTAGCGCGCGGCCTCCACCTCATGGCGCTGGTCGGCGTGGAGCACCCCCAGCGCGTACGCCGTCGCCGGGGCGATCCGGGGCGTACGGGCCGCCGCGGCGGCCGCCGATGCGGCCTCTGCCGCCTCGCGGTGCTGGTCCAGGGCCTGGCCCGCGCCGTAGAGCCGCAGGTCGGGGCCCGGCCGGTCGTCCAGCCCTGTGTACAGCGCCTCCTGGGCGTAGCGGTGCAGCCGCAGCAGCAGTCTGACCTGGTGCCAGGGGGCGTCCTGGGCGTCGCTCAGCCCCTCGGCGTTGTACGGGTGCGCGGCCCGGTGCAGCGGCAGCGCGGCCACCGCGTCCGAGAGTCGGCGGCCCGCCGTCTCGGCCGCCGGCGGCAGCGTCTCGGTGGCGTACGAGGTCGCGGCCGGTGCGAAGGGCACATCGGACGCCAGCAGCGCCACCGCGTCCGCGACCGCGTGGAAGCGGGACGAGCCCAGCGCCTGGAGCGCCGCCGAGTGGGCGCGGGTCCTCGCCAGGGTCAGCTGTCGCTCCAGGAGTGCGCCGGCGCGCGCGGCGCCCATGGCGGGCGCGGGGTGGGCGGCCGTACCGTCGCGGGGGCCCGGCAGCGAAGCCGTACCGTCCGAGAGTCTGCCGAGCGCTTCGAGCAGCCGGGCGAGCCGTGCCGCGTACGCGTGTTCGCGGGCCAGCGTGCCGGAGAGCCAGGCCAGTTCGGAGCGGAGCTGGTCGGCCCAGGCCGCGTCGAGGTGGCCGCGGAAGGTGTGCAGGGTGCCGCTGATACGGCGGGCCGACCTGCGCAGGGCGCGGGCGGCCTCCTCGTCCCCTTCCGAGTAGGTGCGCAGGCTGCGCAGGAACTCCGCTGCCTGGTCGTGCAGATAGCGGGCGAGCAGCTGGCCCGCGGTCGCCGTCGGGTCAGGGCGTGGCACGGCTGCGCCTCCGGGGAGCGTCATGGGGTGGTCGCACGGCTGCGCCTCCGAGGGGCGTCATGGGGTGGTCGCGCGGCGGAGTCTCCGGGGGCGTCAGGGGCCGCACGGCGGAGCCTGCCGGGAGCGGTCAGGGGGTCGCACGGCGGCGCCTCCTCGCGTCGATCAGCATTTCCTGCACATGGCGCAGCGGCCGGCCGTCGGCGTCGGTCGCGTGGCGGGTCCAGTTGCCGTCGGCCCCCAGATGCCAGGAGGACGTGGTGTCGGACATACCGGTCTCCAGGAGCCGGCTGAGCGCGGCACGGTGGGCCGGGTCGGTGACGCGGACCAGCGCCTCGATCCTGCGGTCCAGGTTGCGGTGCATCATGTCGGCGCTGCCCAGCCACACTTCGGGCTCGCCGCCGTTGCCGAAGGCGAACACCCGGGAGTGTTCGAGGAAGCGGCCGAGTACCGACCTGACCCGGATGTTCTCGGAGAGGCCGGTGACGCCGGGGCGTAGCGCGCAGATGCCGCGTACCCAGATGTCGACGGAGACCCCGGCCCGCGCGGCCCGGTAGCAGGCGTCGATGACCGCTTCGTCGACCATCGAGTTGACCTTGATACGGACATGGGCCGGGCGTCCGGCGCGCTGGTGCGCGACCTCCTTGTCGATCCGCGCGACCAGGCCGTCGCGGAGCGACTTGGGGGCGACGAGCAGCCGCCGGTAGGTCTCGCGCCGCGAGTAGCCGGAGAGCCGGTTGAACAGGTCGGAGAGGTCCGCGCCGACCTGCGGGTCCGCGGTGAGCAGACCGAGGTCCTCGTACAGCCTGGCCGTCTTCGGGTGGTAGTTGCCGGTGCCGACATGGGAGTAGCGCCGCAGGGTGTCGCCCTCCTGGCGTACGACGAGCGAGAGCTTGGAGTGCGTCTTCAGCCCCACCAGGCCGTAGACGACATGGCAGCCCGCCTCCTCCAGCTTCCTGGCCCATTTGATGTTGGCCTGCTCGTCGAAGCGGGCCTTGATCTCGACCAGGACGAGCACCTGCTTGCCGGATTCGGCCGCGTCGATCAGGGCGTCCACTATCGGTGAGTCGCCGGACGTTCGGTACAGCGTCTGCTTGATCGCGAGGACGTCCGGGTCGCCCGCCGCCTGCTCCAGGAACGCCTGTACGGAGGTGGAGAACGAGTCGTACGGATGGTGCAGCAGCACGTCCCGCTCGCGCAGGGCGGCGAAGATGTCGGGCGCGGACGCGGACTCGACCTCGGCCAGATCGCGGTGGGTGCCCGCGATGAACGGCGGGTACTTCAGCTCGGGGCGCTCCAGCGACGCGATGCCGAAAAGACCGGTGAGGTCGAGCGGCCCCGGCAGCGGGTAGACCTCGGCGTCGGCGACCTTCAGCTCACGGACCAGCAGGTCGAGGATGTACGGGTCGATGGACTCCTCGACCTCCAGCCGCACGGGCGGCCCGAAGCGGCGCCGCATCAGCTCCTTCTCCAGGGCCTTGAGGAGGTTCTCGGCGTCGTCCTCCTCGACCTCCAGGTCCTCGTTCCTGGTGACCCGGAACATGTGGTGCGCCAGCACCTCCATCCCCGGGAACAGCTCTTCCAGATGCGCCGCGATGATGTCCTCGACCGGCACATACCGCTGCGGCGACGCCTCCAGGAAGCGGGTGAGCAGCGGCGGCACCTTGACCCGGGCGAAGTGGCGGTGGCCGCTGACCGGGTTGCGGACGACCACGGCGAGGTTGAGCGAGAGCCCCGAGATGTACGGGAAGGGGTGCGCGGGGTCGACGGCCAGCGGGGTCAGCACGGGGAAGATCCGCTGCCGGAAGAAGGTGAAGAGCCGCGCCTTCTCCTTGTCGGTCAGGTCGTCCCAGCGGATCAGGTGGATGTTCTCGTCGGCGAGGGCCGGTGCGACGTCCTGCTGGTAGCAGGCGGCGTGCCGGGCCATGAGCTCGCGCGACCTGGTCCAGATCTGCTCCAGCACCTCGCGGGGCTGGAAGCCGGACGCCGAGCGGGTGGCGACGCCGGTCGCGATACGGCGTTTGAGGCCGGCCACCCGGACCATGAAGAACTCGTCCAGGTTGCTCGCGAAGATGGAGAGGAAGTTAGCCCGTTCGAGGAGGGGGGTCGCCGGATCCTCGGCCAGTTCGAGGACGCGTTCGTTGAAGGCGAGCCAGCTCTGTTCCCGGTCGAGGAAGCGGCCGGCCGGCAGCTCGCTGCCGGAGCCGTCCTCCTCGTACGCGTCGACATCGGCGTCGATGCCGGGATCCAGGTCGGGGACGGCCGCGGCGACAGTGTGCGGGCGGTGCGCCGCGATGGAACCGACGGAGGGCTGGGCGTGCTTGACCGGGACCTCTGCACTGGGCTGCTGGCTCATATGCCCATTGTTCCGCGCGGGAGGGTCGGCGGGCGCGGTGACGGGTTGCATTCCGAGAGGGTCGCAAGCGCGTCTGAATGAGGGGTAACGAGGACATGACGTCCGGGCCACCGATGAGTCCTGCCGGCCGGAACGGTCAGTGCTGGAGAGGCGTGCGGCACGCCTACGCGGGACCATCGGCTGTACAGGAGGTTCAGTATGCGCACACTCGCTGTCACCCAGAACGTCACCGTGGACGGCGCGGTCGAGATGCTCACGGACTGGTTCGACCCGCAGGGCCAGGGAGCCCCGGACATGGACGACCTCCTGGCGGAGAGCCACCGGCAGGACAGCCGGGCCGACGCCCTGCTCGTCGGGCGCCGGACCTTCGAGGACTTCCGCGGCTACTGGCCCCGGCAGACCGAGGACCCCACCGGTATCACCGCGTATCTGAACCGGGTGCGGAAGTACGTCGTGTCCGGCACGCTCACCGATCCGGGGTGGGAGAACTCGACGGTGCTGGCGGGCGACCCGGTGGCGGAGGTGGCCGCGCTGAAGGAGCGCGAGGGCGGCCAGGACATCGTGCTCACCGGGAGCATCACCCTGGCACACACGCTGATCGCGGCCGGGCTGGTCGACGAGTACCGCTTCTTCGTCTATCCGGTGGTCCAGGGCCGCGGTCGCCGGCTCTTCCCCGAGGGGTACGGGATCCCGCGGCTGCGGCTCCTGGAGTCGAAGCCCTTCCGCAGCGGGATCACCCTCCAGCGCTACGCCCCGGCCTGAGCGCGCAGGTTCCGGGGCGGGGCGGGGCGGGGCGGGCGCGGGCCGGAGGGGTGTGGTTCCGCGGGGTGCGGGCCGCAGCGGTCCGGCCGGGGTTCAGACGGCCGTCCGCTTCACGATGCGGAACACCACCAGGGTCAGCACGGCGGCCAGGGCCAGCAGGATGCCGGTCTCGACCAGCTGGAGCGGCCAGAAGTGGGAGACAGGGTGGGAGGAGCGGAAGTAGCCCGCCAGGTTGTGGGCCTGCTGGCACTGCTTGTCGTCCACACAGATCGGGTCGGCCACATGGGCGCCGCTGCCCGTGACCGCGCCCTCGGATGTGACCATGCCGTTCATCGCCGGGTAGCCCTCGGCGAGGCTCGTGCGGACGGTCACGACCGGCCAGAGGTGGCCGCGTACGGCGCCGAGCACACCGGACACGACCGCGGTCGCGACCAGGCCGGTCACGATGGCGGGCACCGTACGGCGGACCAGCAGACCGGCCAGCGCACCGAGCGGGACCGCGAGCAGGGCGGTGGCGATGCCGATCGGGCCGAGCGCCTCGTACACGCTGTCGGGGTACCAGTGCCGGGTCGGGTCCTGGTGCGGGGCGGCGCTCCAGACCCAGCGGAAGACGCCGTCGAGCACGGCCGAACCGACGAGGGCCAGCGCGGCCGGTACGGCGAGCTTCGAGGCGAACCAGCGGAGGGGGGAGACGGACTGGGTCCACAGCAGCTGGTTGTTGCCGGACTCCAGCTCGCGGGCGACGAGCGGTCCGGCCGTGAAGGCGGCGATCAGATAGGGGAGCAGCATGATCACCGAAGCCACGTTCTCCACCAGGTGGCCGTCCGACCAGTAGCGGCCGGTCAGACCGCCGCCCCAGACCCGGACCGCGATCAGCATGACCAGGGCCAGGACGATCAGCCCGGCGGCCCACCGGAGGGTGGAGCGGTGCATGCGGACGGCGACCCAGTAGGGACCGCGCAGCCATCCTGTTCCGGCCGTTCCCGCGGTGGCGGCGACGCCGGTCTCGGTGCTCGCGTGCAGGGGGTTCATGCTCGTGCCTCCGTACGGTGTTCAGCGCTCGGTGTCAGCAGCGCGGGTGCGTCGGGTGACCGCAGATGGGCGAGGAGCAGCTCCTCCAGAGACGGTTCCGCGGTCTGCCAGTCGCCCGAGACCGGCCCGTCCCTGCGTACCAGCGCGGTCAGCTGGCGGCCGGTGGTGCGTGATTCGATGACGGTGTGCGGGCCGAGGTCGGCGACCGGCCCGGTCAGCAGGGCGTGGACGGAGAGCAGGTCATCGGTCTCGCCGCCCAGCCGCACCCGGCCGCCGTCGACCAGCAGCAAGTAGTCGCAGGCACCCTCCAGTTCGGCCAGGATGTGGGAGGACATCACGATCGTGGTGCCGTGCTCGGCCGCCTCGGACATCAGGGCGCCCATCAGTTCGTGCCGGGCGAGCGGGTCGAGGTCGGCCATCGGCTCGTCCAGCAGCATCAGTTCGGGCCGCTTGCCGAGGGCGAGCGCGAGGGCCACGCGGGTGCGCTGACCGCCGGAGAGGGTGCGGACGGGCTCGTTCCCTTTCAACCCGGCCCCGGCGACGACGCGCTCCGCTGTCGCCGCGTCCCAGCGGGCCGGGTTCAGCTCGTACCCCGTGCGCAGGGTCTCGGCGACGGTCAACTGCCCGACCAGCGGCTTGTTCTGGCCGACGAAGGCGATCCGCTCGCGGGCGGCGGCGGGGGATGTACCGAGTACCTGGATGGCGCCCTCGGTGGGCCGCAGCAGCCCCGCCGCGTGGGCGAGCAGCGTCGACTTGCCGGCGCCGTTGGGGCCCACCAGCGCGCAGATCCGGCCGGCGGGCAGCCGGAACGAACAGCCCCGCAGCGCCCGGCCGCGCCGCCTCCCGTAGGTCTTGCCGAGCCCGAAGGCTTCGATGGCGGTGTCGGTCATGTCGGTGTGTCCCCCTTGGAGCGGGTGGCGGTGGGGCTGGTGGTGGCGGGGCTGGAGGCGGAGCCGGAGCCGGTGCCGGACTCGGTGGTGCCGGTGCCGGACTCGGTGGTGCCGGAGCCGGTGTCGGAGCCGGAGCCGGGGCCGGTGGGGCCGGTCCGGAAGCAGGCGTCGAGTACGGACGCGCAGAGCGCCGCCGCGTCGTCCTTCTCCAGTCCGGCGGTACGGGCCCGGTCGGCCCACTCGGTCAGCTCGGCCCGCAGCGCCGAATCCGCGGGCGGGGTCCGCCCGAGCGACTTGCGGACGAAGGTGCCCATCCCGCGCCGGGCCTCGACCAGGCCCTCGCGCTCCAGCTCGCGGTAGGCCTTCAGGACCGTGTTGGGGTTGATGGCGGTGGACTCGACGACCGCGCGTGCGGTGGGCAGCTGGTCGCCGGGCTGCAGCAGGCCCAGCCGCATGGCCTGTTTGGTCTGCTGGACGATCTGGAGATACGTCGAGACCCCGCTGCGCCGGTCTATACGGAACTCGATCACGCGCCTTCCCCCCTTTCACTACTTGAGTAGTGAAAGGGTGATGCAAGGGCCTGCCCGGTGTCAACTCCATGAGCGGAAGGGTCCACGACAGGCCCTGAGGAAAGCCCTCCCCGGCGGACCGGGGAGGGCTGTGTGACGTGCGGTGTTCCTGCCGGCGGAAAGGGTCCGGGCGGGAGGTGTCCGAGCCCGAAGGGTCCGGCCGAAAAGGGTCCGAACGGGGAGCGTCCGGGCCTGAAGGGTCCGGGGTCAGGACTCCGAGCGGTACATCAGGTCGACCTCGTGCGTGGTGAAGCCCAGCCGTTCGTACACCGTGACGGCGGCCGTGTTGTCGGCGTCCACGTACAGCATCGCGGTGGGCAGCCCCTCGGCCGCGAGGTGGCGCAGCCCGGTCGCGGTCAGCGCCTTGCCGAGGCCGCCGCCCTGGGCGTCGGGGCGGATGCCGACCACGTACACCTCGCCCAGCTGCTCGTCCGCGTGCACCTTCGTCCAGTGGAAGCCGACGATCTCCTCGCCGGGGACGCCGTCCGTCTCCGTGTCCCGTACGGCCAGGAAGAACCCCTTCGGGTCGAACCAGGACTCCGCCTTCCGGTCGTCAAGGTCGCGCTGGCTCATCGACCCCTGCTCGGGGTGGTGGGCGAAGGCCGCGGCGTTCACGGCGAGCCAGGCCGCGTCGTCCTGGCCGGGTACGAAGGTCCGTACGGTGACGCCCTCGGGATACACCGGCTCCGGGATGTCCAGCGGGACCAACGGGCGCCGCAGCTGGCGCAGTTCACGGAACATGGCGAGGCCGAGCACCTGGGCGAGGTGGCGTGCCGACGCATGCCCCCCGTGCGCCCAGACGCGCAGCCGCCGTCCGGACGCGGCCATCAGCGCGGAGCCGAGCGCACGGCCGTGGCCCTGCCCCCGGTGCGAGGGGTGGACGACCAGCTCGGCGGCGGGCGCCTCGACCGGGTCGACCGCCTCCAGCTGGGCGTATCCGGTGAGCGTGTCACCGATGCCGACCAGGAAGTGCTGGACCCCTGCACGCCGCTCGCCGCGCAGCTGGAGCCGCCCCTGCTCGGAGACGGCCTGCTGCCCGTCGGTCCGCGCGGCCTCGGCGAGCAGCGCGCGTACGGCTTGCTCCTGGTCGGCGGTGAGGGTGTCGAGGATCTGGATCTGCCGGCCGGAGGCGGGGACTGCGGGCACATTCGTCATGCGGACGAGCGTACGGGGGAGAGGTGGCGGGCGGTGGGGCCGCGGGCCGGGAGTCGGCAATCGCATACGCGGGAAGCCGGTTAGCGCGTGCGCAGAACACCGTCCGCGACACGGGAGAGATCCTCTGCGCTCGGCAGCAGCCCTTGTACGTGCTCCGGCAGTCCGGCGTAGGTGCTGACTGCGAGAGGCTTGCTGTACCCGCGCAGCGCGTACTCGACCATGGAGCGGTCCCGGCTCTCGGCGATGAGGATGCCGACGGTGGGGCCGTCGACAGCCTTGTCACGGACCAGGTCGTCGACCACTGACACATAGAACCCGAGTTGTCCGAAATGCTCCGGATGGGCCTTCCGGGTCTTGAGCTCCAGCACGACATAGCAGTGCAGTCTGCAGTGATAGAAGAGGAGATCGATACGGAATTCGCTGTCGCCCACCACGACGGGGTACTGGCGCCCCACGAAGGCGAATCCGACGCCGAGTTCGGTCAGGAACCTGACCAGATTGGCGACGAGCGCGTCCTCCAGATCGCGCTCCGCCGGGCGCCCGGTGAGTTCGGTGAAGTCGAGCCGGTAGGGATCCTTGAAGATCTCCTTCACCGCGTCGGAACTCTCCGGCAGGCTGACGTCGAAGTTGTTGGCGGCCGCACCCTTGGCTCGGTGCAGCGCGGTGTGGATCATCGAGCCGAGGTGGTCCCGCGACCAGCCGTGGTGGACGGCGTGCTGGACGTAGAAGTCCAGCTCAAAGCGGGTCTCGCACTTGTCCATCAGGAGCTGGAGGTGGCCCCAGGGCAATTGGGCAGCAGCTTGCTGCCCAAATTGTTCGGGCCATGTTCGAGCCAGCTGACGCATATATTTGACGTTCCGCGCGCTGAAACCCCGCTGGTTCGGGAACTCGGTGCGCAACTCGGCCGAGATGCGTTCGATGATCTTCGTGCCCCACTTCTCGTCCTGCTGCCGAGCCAGGATCGTCCTGCCGATCTCCCAGTACATGAGGAGCATCTCGGTGTTGACCTTCAACTGGGCGCGGACATGGGCGCCGCGCACGATTGCCTTGAGGTCGTGCACCAGGTCGAAGAAGCCGGGCGGGAGAGCGGGGGCCTGGAGGGGTACAACGCCCCTGACCGTGTCGTCGTTCACGGGGACAGACTTTCGGTCGCTTCTCGTGCTGTGACGTTCCTTCCGAAATCAATCCACCGAACGGGTGACTCGGTGGGCAGGCTGCGCTGGGCGACTGGCGGGGGCGGCTGTCGGTGCGCGGGCGGGCATGCCGCCGGGGTGCTGACCAAGCTCGGCGCCCAGAACCGGACCCACGCGGTGGTGATCGCGTACGAAACCCGGCTGGTCGTGCCCGAGGTCGCGGGCTGACGCCTTCCGAAGCTCCTGACCTCATCCCCCTGTCGCGCTACGCGCGTTGACTCTAGGCTGCCGAGCGTCACCCCTCAGCCTTCACACAGAACTCACAAGGGGACGAATGTCAGCCAAACCTCATAGAGCGCACGGTCGTCGGCGTGCGCGCGCGACCCGTCGGATGCTGGCCGCCGCTGCCGGGCTCGCGACGGTCGGCGCGCTGGTCGCCGCCCTGCCGGCCCAGGCCCAGGACCACGGCAGCCTCGGCCATGGCAGCCACGGCCACGGGGGCCATGGGCAGCACGGGGCGCACCACCACCCCAGGCCCGGCCACCCCAAGCCCGACCCGACCGTCGATGTGCAGATGCTGTCCTTCAACGATCTGCACGGGAATCTGGAGCCGCCGGCCGGCTCCTCGGGCACGGTGGCCGAGGCGCAGCCCGACGGCACCGTGAAGTCGGTCCCCGCGGGAGGTGTGGAGTATCTGGCGAGTTCGCTGCGGGCCGCCCGCAAGGGGCACCCGTACTCGGTCACCGCGGCGGGCGGCGACATGATCGGTGCGAGTCCGATGCTGTCGGGGCTCTTCCATGACGAGCCGACCATCGAGGCGCTCAACGACATCAAGCTCGACGTCACATCCGTCGGCAACCACGAGTTCGACGAGGGCGCGACCGAGCTGGCCCGGATGCAGAACGGCGGCTGCCATCCGGCCGACGGCTGTTTCGAGAAGGGCAAGAAGTTCAAGGGCGCGGACTTCCCCTACCTGGCCGCCAATGTGACCAGTGAGAAGACCGGCAAGCCGATCCTCAAGCCGTACACGGTGTGGAAGAAGAACGGCGTCAAGATCGGCTTCATCGGGGTGACCCTGAAGGGCACGCCCAACGTCGTGACCGCGAACGGCGTCAAGGGCCTCAAGTTCCACGACGAGATCGAGACGGTCAACAAGTACGCCAAGGAGCTGGACCGTCAGGGCGTCAAGTCCATCGTCGCGCTCATCCACGAGGGCGGGATGCCCGCCAGCAGCTCGTACAACTACGACTGTGACTCGCCGGGCGCGGGCGACGGTATCTCGGGCCCCATCGTGGACATCGCCAAGGGCATCTCGCCCATGGTGGACGCGCTGGTCACCGGCCATACCCACCAGTCGTACGTGTGTGACATCCCGGACCCGGCGGGCAACTCGCGCATGGTGACGTCGGCGGCGTCCTTCGGGAGGCTGTACACGGACAGCACCCTGACGTACGACCTCAAGACCCATGACATCGTGCGGACTTCGGCGAAGACGGCCGGCGGGCACGGCAGGCCGGGTGCGGCCGTGCGGCCCGTCAACCATGTCGTCAGCCGCGATCAGCCCAAGGCGCGGGACATCACCTCGCTGATCACCCGCTGGAACGCACTGGCCGCCCCGATCGCCAACAAGCCGCAGGGCTACATCTCGGCCGACATCAACGGACGCGGCGACACGTCCCCGGAGACCCGGCTCGGCGATCTGATCGCCGACGCGCAGCTCGCCGGGCTCGCCCCCGCGGACAAGGGCGGTGCCCAGCTGGCCCTGATGAACCCGGGCGGCATCAGGTCCGACCTGGTGTACAAGGCGAGCGGCGACGAGGGGGACGGGGTGGTGACGTACGGCGAGGCGTTCACCGTGCAGCCGTTCACCAACATGATGAACGTGGTCGATCTGACCGGCGCGCAGCTCCTCACCGCGCTCCAGCAGCAGGTCACCGGGGGCAATGAGGCATCCCCGAAGATCCTCCAGGTGTCGAAGGGGCTGACGTACACCCTCGACCTGACGAAGTCGGGTGCGGACCGGGTGGTCACGGACACGGTCAGGCTGAACGGCAAGGCCATCGACCCGGCCGCGACCTACCGTGTCGCGATGAACGAGTTCCTCGCGGGCGGCGGCGACGGCTTCGCGGCGCTGGGCCAGGGCACGAACAAGCTGGTCGGTGCGTCCGATCTTGATGTGTTCAATGCCTATCTGGCGGCGAACTCCTCGGCGTCCAAGCCGATCCCGACGCCTACGGCCGACCGGATCACGGTCGTCAGGTAACCCTCCTCACAGAGGTGATGGGACTGTGGCTCCTGCTCCGTCCGGCGGGCGGGGGCCACGGCTCCGGCCGGCGGCTGGCGGGGCGGCGGACCCCGAGGGCCCTCGGTAACGCGCCGCCCCTGTTTCAGTTTTCAGTTCCCGGACGGGGAACCGGCCGGTCAGTCACCGGTGTTGGTGGCCCAGACAGGGCGGTGGGCGTTGTTGTAGATCACGACGTTGCCGTCGTCCTGGATGGCCAGGTAGGCGCCCTTGTGCCAGGTGCCGGAGGCCCAGACGGGCTCGTTGGCGCGGTTGTAGACGACGAAGTTGCCGTCCTCCTGGAAGACCGCGCAGTTCCCGTGCGACCAGGTGTTGGGCGCCTGCCAGGCCGGGCGCCCGTCCTTGTAGAGAACGAAGTTGCCGTCCTCCTGCATGCGCAGGCTCGCCCGTCCGTTCCCCGAGGTCCAGGCCTGGTTCCTGCACAGCGTGGCGCGCGGCCGGATGATGTGGTCGCTGGTGGGGCGGGCGGCGCTGACCTTGGCCGTCCCGGCCTGGCCCGTGGTGAGGGCCGGGGCCGCGAAGGCGCTTCCCGCGCCGAGAAGCAGCGTTGCCGATACGGCCGCGAGACACACTGAGGTACGGAACTTCATGGCGTGCTCCTTGGGTGACAGGGGCCACCGCAGCGGTGACCCTCTGTGACCAGTAGGCACACAGTGTGCAGTGTTCTGTCCAGAGGTCCCCCGGGCACTTCCACTCCAACGAGTTATGGGAGTCGGATTATCCGGCCGGTCGGCTGCGCGGACCCGGGTGCCTCGTTGGCTCCGCCCGGCCGAGCGTGAACCAGACGGCCTTGCGGTCGGGGGTGCAGCCGCCGAGAAGCGTCCAGCCCCAGGCGTGCGCCAGTTGGTCGAGCAGCAACAGCCCGCGCCCGCCCTCCAGTTCACCGGCCGGGGCCGACGGGGTGAGCACGGGGAGAAACCAGGGTGCGTTGTCCGCGACCGAGACGGTGACCTGCTTGCGGTTGACGGTCGCGCAGAGCTGGATCCTGGGCGTACGGGTGTGGCGGTGGGCGTTGGTCACCACCTCCGCGACGCAGAGCCGCGCGTCGTCGGCCAGTTCGCGGTGGCGGCCGACTGTGAGCAGCGAGGTGACGAAGTCCCGTGCGATGCGGGGGGCGTTGGCGGTGTTGGGTACGGCCATGCGGTACAGCTCACCGCCCTGTGGGGGGCGTGATGCGACGGGGGTCATGACGGTTCTCCCTACGCGAAGCGATCCGAAACGGGTGCGCCGCTCGTTGTCCGTGGCGATGGCTCTGTCGCGGCGCGCTTCAACGCACGCCGGAATGGCTGCACTTCGGACCTGGCAGTCAGGTGCGCGGCGCTGAGGCCACGCTAGCGCATCGCCTCACGTGTTAGACGACATTCCACTAAGTTATGTGTGTGTTGGACCCGTGTCGGTCAGGGGGCCACACTGAGACCCGACAAGAGGAGAGATCCATGCCATCGAGGAAGGCGCCCACGGCGCGTCAGCGTCGTCTGGGTACCGAGTTGCGCAGGATCCGGGAGCACACGGGCCTGTCGCTCACCGCAGCTGCGGCCATGCTCGGTACGGATCGCACCACCATCAGCAACATCGAGTCCGGCAGGTTCGGTGTGAGCGCTGAACGAGTGCGCACGTGGGCCGGCCACTACGGGTGCCCCGATGAGGCTTATGTCGAGGCCCTTGCCCACATGGCGACCGAACGCATAAACGGTTGGTGGGAGGACTATCGAGGTCACCTCACCAGTGGGGCGCTCGACCTGGCTGAGCTTGAGCACCATGCCGTGGGCTTCCGGTCGGTGCAGATCATGTATATGCCCGGCCTGCTCCAGACCGAGGACTACGCGCGCGCCGTCTTTGCGGAGAGTGTCCCGCAGCCGAGCCCCGCTCGTCTGCGTCGGCAGCTGTCCCATCGGCTGAAGCGACGCGATGTTCTGGACCGGCCTGAGTTGGTCGACTGCACCTTCCTCGTACATGAAGCTGCACTGAGAATGACGTTCGGCGGGCCCTCTGTTGCCCGTAGCCAGCTCGAAAATTTGCTGAAACAGTCGGACCGCGACAATGTAACGATTCGGGCGATCCCGTTCGCGGCAGGTGGGTTCCCGCATGCCAGTAGTTCGGCGCACTACGTGCGTGGCGTCGTGCCGCAACTCGACACGGTGCAGATTGATACAACGACCGGATCAGGGTTTCTGGATTCCGAGACCGACTTGGAGAACTGGCGAGTTGCTCTGGAGCGGACCGAGGAGAAAGCGCTTGATCCGGAAAGTTCGCGGGACTTCATTCGCAAAATAGCTCAACAAGTATGAAGGCGTGAGAATGATGGAAATTCAGTGGCGAAAGTCCTCGAAGTCTTCCAATGCCGAAGGCTCCGATTGCCTGGAGCTTGCCGAGTGCGGGGGCGAGATCCTGATGCGCGAGAGCGATAACCCGGATGTGATCATCCGGACCAGCCGGGCCAAGCTCCGCGCCTTCCTCGGGGGTGCGAAGGAAGGCGAGTTCGACGACCTGGCCTGACACGCCAGGGTCCAGTCGCGGGGGGGGGGGGGGGGGGGGGCGGCGGGGGGGGGGGGCGGGCGCGCGGGGCGCGGGGGGGGGCGGCGGGTGCGGACGGAGCGGGGGTGACATAACAGAAACAG
>NZ_JBHYWP010000133.1:0-4749 GCF_042751845.1 Streptomyces sp. NPDC059398
TTCCCGGTGCGCCCGCACGGCGGCGTTCACTGTGCGCCGTACACCGGCTGCGGCGGTTCGGCGGCGGTGAGCAGCCGCAGCGCTGTCTCGCCCGCCTCGGCCGGTGTCCAGCGCGCCCCCTTGTCGGCGCCCGGCCCTGGCCGCCACCCCTCCATGACCGTGATCCGTCCGGCCTCCGCCTCGAAGACCCGGCCGGTGACTCCGGCGGACGCCCCGGAAGCCAGCCAGACCACGAGCGGTGAGACGTTCTCCGGGGCCATCGCGTCGAAGCCGCCGTCCCCGGACGCGGCCATCGCGTCGGCGAACACCGTCTCGGTCATCCGGGTGCGGGCCGCCGGGGCGATGGCGTTGACCTGGACCCCGTAGCGGCCCAGTTCGGCGGCGGCGACCAGGGTCAGCCCCAGGATTCCCGCCTTGGCCGCCGCGTAGTTGCCCTGCCCCACACTGCCGAGCAGTCCGGCGCCCGAACTGGTGTTGACCACCCGGGCCTGCGGCATCCGTCCCGCCTTCGCCTCCGCCCGCCAGTGCTCCCCTGCGTGTTTGAGCGCCAGGAAGTGGCCCTTGAGGTGGACTCGCATGACCGCGTCCCAGCTCTCCTCGTCGAGGTTGACGAGCATCCGGTCCCGCAGGAACCCGGCGTTGTTGACCAGGATGTCCAGCCGGCCGAAGGCGTCCAGCGCGGTGGCGACCAGAGAGGCCGCACCGTCCGTGGTCGCGATGTCGCCGCCGTGGGCGACCGCCTCGCCGCCCGCCGCGACGATCTCGTCCACCACGTCCTGCGCGGGACCGGCCGAGCCGCCCGCGCCGTCGAGCCCGACCCCCAGGTCGTTGACGACGACCCGGGCGCCCTCCGCCGCCAGGGCGCGTGCGTGGGCGCGGCCCAGGCCCCGGCCCGCCCCGGTGACGACGGCGACCCGCCCCGCGCAGATTCCGCCGCCGTCCCCCGCCGTGCCTTCCGCGTTCTGTGACGTCATCCCGCTTCTCCTCTTCGTTTCCGTCGGCTGTCGTACGGGCTCGTACGGGCCGGGGCGCCGGGCGCCCCCTCCCGCGGTACGCGAACCACTGCTACCTTCTCACCTAACAAATGTTTGGTGGAAAGGTAGCTGATCTGCTCATGGGTGTCTCCACCTCAAGCCCGCTCAGCGGTGTCACCGTGGTCACCGTCGACTTCCCCCCGGTCAATGCCCTGCCCGTGCAGGGCTGGTACGACCTGGCAGCGGCCGTACGCGCCGCGGGCGCCGACCCGGCCGTGCGGTGTGTGGTGCTCGCGGCCGCCGGACGCGGTTTCAACGCAGGAGTCGACATCAAGGAAATGCAGCGCACCGACGGCCATGAGGCGCTGGTGGGCGCCAACGGCGGCTGCGCGGAGGCGTTCGCCGCCGTGTACGAGTGCGAGGTCCCGGTGGTCGCGGCCGTCGCGGGCTTCTGCCTCGGCGGCGGCATCGGCCTGGTGGGCAACGCGGACGCCATCGTGGCGAGCGAGGACGCCACCTTCGGCCTCCCCGAGCTGGACCGGGGCGCACTCGGCGCTGCGACCCACCTCGCACGCCTGGTCCCCCAGCACCTGATGCGCACCCTGTACTACACCTCGCGCACCGCCACCGCGCAGGAGCTCCACCACCACGGCTCGGTGTGGGAGATCGTGCCGCGCGCCGAACTTCTGGACGCCGCAGTACGGCTCGCGGCCGAGATCGCCGCCAAGGACGGGACCCTGATCCGCCTCGCGAAGGCGGCCATCAACGGAATCGACCCGGTCGACGTCCGCCGGAGCTACCGCTTCGAGCAGGGCTTCACCTTCGAGGCCAATCTGCTGGGCGTCGCCGACCGGGTCCGTAACACCTTCGGAAGCAAGGAGAAGTCGTGAGCAGCGACAATCCCGGGAAAACCGGCAAGATCATGTCCCCGGACGAGGTCGCCGGCCGGCTGCGCAGCGGGATGACGGTCGGGATCGGCGGCTGGGGCTCCCGGCGCAAGCCGATGGCGCTCGTCAGGGCCCTGCTGCGGTCGGACGTCACCGATCTGACCGTCGTCTCGTACGGCGGCCCCGATGTCGGTCTGCTGGCCGCCGCGGGGAAGATCCGCAAGCTGGTGGCCGCCTTCACCACCCTCGACTCCATCCCGCTGGAACCGCACTTCCGCGCCGCCCGCCAGCGCGGTGACTTCGAGCTGACCGAGCTGGACGAGTCGATGTTCATGTGGGGGCTGACAGCGGCTGCCCACCGGCTGCCGTTCCTGCCGGTACGGGCCGGGCTGGGCTCGGACGTACTGCGGGTCAACCCCGAGCTGCGGACGGTCACTTCGCCCTACCCGGACGGTGAGGAGCTGGTGGCCGTGCCCGCGCTGCGGATGGACGCCGCGCTCGTGCACCTCAACCGGGCGGACGCCCGGGGCAACGGCCAGTACCTGGGCCCCGACCCGTACTTCGACGACCTCTTCTGCGACGCGGCGGACGAGGCGTACGTCTCCTGTGAACGCATCGTGGAGAGCACGGAGTTCGCGGATGCGGGCGGGCCACAGACCCTTCTTGTCGGGCGGCAGTCGGTGACCGGGGTGACGGAGACCCCGAACGGGGCGCACTTCACCTCCTGCGTGCCCGACTACGGACGGGACGAGCCGTTCCAGACGGCGTACGCCAAGGCAGCGGCGGACCCGGACGCCTGGCGGGAGTTCACCGCGCGCTTCCTCTCCGGGGACGAGAACACCTACCAGGCCGCGGTCGCGGCGTTCGCCGAGGAGGGCGCATGAGCACACCGGAGGCCACCGCCGCTGGGCGGAGCGATGTCACCCGCGCCGAGTACTGCGTCATCGCCTGCGCGGAGGCGTGGCGGGGGGACGGCGAGGTCCTGGCCAGCCCGATGGGCACCGTGCCGTCGGTCGGCGCCCGGCTCGCCCGGCTGACCTTCTCGCCCGACCTGCTGCTCACCGACGGCGAGGCGCTGGTGATCGGCGACGTCCCCGCACTCGGCGCCGCGCCGGAGGTCGTCGAGGGCTGGCTGCCCTACCGCCGGCATCTGTCCATGGTGACCGGCGGCAAGCGGCACGTCATGATGGGCGCCAGCCAGCTCGACCGGTACGGCAACCAGAACATCAGCTGCATCGGCGACTGGAAGCAGCCCGCCAGGCAGCTGCTCGGGGTGCGCGGCGCCCCGGTCAACACCATCAACAACCCGACGAGTTACTGGGTGCCACGGCACTCCACCCGGGTCTTCGTGGACAAGGTCGACATGGTGTGCGGTGTCGGCCACGACCGTGCGGCCGCCGCGGGCCCTTCGGCGACCCGTTTCCACGAGCTGCGACGGGTCGTCACCGATCTGGCGGTGCTGGACTTCGGGACACCGGACCGGACCCTGCGCGTACGCTCGCTGCACCCCGGGGTGAGCGCGGCGGAGGTACGGGAGGCCACCGGCTTCCCGCTCACGGTCGCCGACGACGTACCTCTCACCCGGGAGCCGACCGCGGAGGAGCTGCGGCTGATCCGTACGGTCATCGACCCGGCGGGGCTGCGCGACCGCGAGGTGCGGACATGACCGGCGACGGCGGCGGAGCGGGCCCGGCCGCCACGCTCTCCACCCCGCTCACCGAGCTGACGGGGGTGCGCCATCCGGTCGTGCAGACCGGTATGGGATGGGTGGCGGGCCCCCGTCTGGTGTCGGCGTCGGCCAACGCGGGGGCGCTGGGCATCCTGGCCTCCGCGACGATGACGCTGGAGCAGCTGCGCTCGGCGGTGCGCGAGGTGAGGTCCCGTACGGACCAGCCCTTCGGGGTCAACCTCCGTGCCGACGCGGGCGACGCCGCCGACCGGGTGGCCCTCATCATCGCGGAGGGGGTGCGGGTGGCGTCCTTCGCGCTCGCCCCTTCCGAGGCCCTGATCGGCCGGCTGAAGGACGCGGGTGTCGTGGTGATCCCGTCCATCGGCGCCCGCCGGCATGCCGAGAAGGTCGCGGCATGGGGCGCCGACGCGGTCATCGTGCAGGGCGGCGAGGGCGGTGGGCACACCGGTGAGGTCGCCACCACCGTGCTGCTTCCGCAGGTGGTGGACGCGGTGGACATCCCGGTGGTGGCGGCGGGCGGCTTCCGCGACGGGCGCGGTCTGGTGGCCGCGCTGGCCCAGGGCGCCGCGGGCGTCGCGATGGGCACCCGCTTCCTGCTCACGTCGGACAGTACGGTGCCGGACGCGGTGAAGGCCGAGTACCTCGCGGCGGGCGTCAAGGACATCACCGTCACCACCAAGGTCGACGGGCTCCCGCACCGGATGCTCCGCACCCCCCTGGTCGCTTCGCTTGAGCGCTCGGGGCGGCCGGCGGCGCTGCTGCGGGCGCTGCGGCACGCGGCGGGTTTCAAGGCGCACTCCGGGCTCGGCTGGGCGGAGATGATCCGCGACGGTCTGGCCATGAAGCACGGCAAGGATCTGACGTGGAGCCAGGTGCTGCTGGCCGCCAACACACCGATGATGCTCAAGGCGTCCATGGTGGAGGGCCGCCCCGATCTGGGGGTGATGGCGTCCGGCCAGGTCGCGGGTCTGATCGACGATCTGCCGTCCTGCGCCGAACTGGTCGGCCGGATCATGTCCGAGGCCCATGCGACCCTGCGGTCGCTGGCGGCGCTGGAGGCTGCGGCCGCCGGATCCGGCTGACCGCGCCGGGGCCGCACGAAGGACGGCCGTGCCGGTCCCGGCACCGTAAGTGTCCGGAAACCCACGGCCGGTGGGGGCAGGGGGGGGGGGGGGGGGGGTTGGGTTTTATAGTAAGA
>NZ_JBHYWP010000133.1:4759-7575 GCF_042751845.1 Streptomyces sp. NPDC059398
GCGGCGCGCCGGGGGGGGGCCGCCGCTCGGCGGGGGGTGCCGTGCCCGTCCCTCTAGCCCCCCCCCCCCCCCACGGCCGTTGGCGCCTGCGTCGGCGTCGGCGGGAGAGGTGTGTCAGAGACGCATCAGAGGCGCTCGATGATGGTGACGTTGGCCTGACCGCCGCCCTCGCACATGGTCTGGAGGCCGTAGCGCCCGCCGGTGCGCTCCAGTTCGTGCAGGAGCGTCGTCATCAGCTTGGTGCCGGTCGCCCCGAGCGGGTGGCCGAGCGCGATGGCGCCGCCGTTGACGTTGACCTTCTCCGGGTCGGCGCCGGTCTCCTTCAGCCAGGCCAGCACCACGGGCGCGAACGCCTCGTTGATCTCGACCAGATCGATGTCGTCGATGGACATGCCCGCCTTCTTCAGCGCGTACGCCGTCGCCGGGATGGGCGCGGACAGCATCCGGATCGGGTCCTCACCGCGTACCGAGAGGTGGTGGATGCGGGCCCGGGGGGTCAGTCCGTGTTCGCGTACGGCCCGTTCGGATGCGAGCAGCATGGCCGAAGCCCCGTCGGAGACCTGGGAGGAGACGCCCGCGGTGAGCCGTCCGCCCTCCACGACGGGCTTCAGTCCTGCCATCTTCTCCAGCGTGGTGTCCCGGCGCGGGCCCTCGTCGGTGGTGACGTCACCGTAGGCGGCGGTCTCGCGTGCGAAGCGTCCTTCGTCGATCGCCCGGATCGCGCGCTGGTGCGAGCGGAGCGCGAACTCCTCCATGTCGGTACGGGAGATGCCCCACTTCCCGGCGATCAGCTCGGCGCCGTGGAACTGGTTGACAGGCTGGGCCCCGTAACGCGCCCGCCACCCCTGCGAACCGGCGTACGGCCCGTCGGTCAGCCCCAGCGGCTCGGCGGCCTGCCGGCTCGCGAAGGCGATGGGGATCATCGACATGTTCTGGGTGCCGCCCGCGACGACGAGGTCCTGGGTGCCGGATAGCACGCCCTGCGCGGCGAAGTGCACGGCCTGCTGCGACGAGCCGCACTGCCGGTCCACGGTCACACCCGGCACTTCCTCCGGCAGGCCGGCGGCCAGCCAGCTGGTCCGGGCGATGTCCCCGGCCTGCGGGCCGACCGTGTCCAGACAGCCGAAAACGACGTCCTCGACGGCGGACGGATCGATGCCCGAACGCTCCACGAGGGCCCGGAGCACATGCGCGCCCAGGTCGGCCGGGTGGACGGCGCTGAGCCCGCCCTTGCGCCGCCCGACCGGGGTGCGTACCGCTTCGACGATGTAGGCCTCGGCCATGACTGCTCCTCCATGGGAACCTGGTGGGGTCCCGACCGTCCGGGGACCGGCGGTCGGTCTACGTTTCCTGGTGCGGCGTTTTTCGGTGCGTCCCGGACGCGATGCCTTCCAGCACCATCGCGAGGTACTGGCGGGCGATCTCCTCCGGGCTGTGCTGTCCGCCCGGCCGGTACCAGCTCGCGGCGACCCAGACGGTGTCGCGCACGAAGCGGTAGGTGAGGCGGACGTCGAGATCGCCGCGGAAGGCCCCTTCGGAGACGCCGCGTTCGAGCGTTCCGAGCCAGGCCTTCTCGTACTTCTCCTGCGAGTCGGCCAGATAGCCGAAGCGCGGCTGGAGCGAGAGGTACTTGGACTCCTTCTGGTAGATGGCGACCGCGGCCCGGTGCCGGTCGATCTCCCGGAAGGACTCGGTGACCAGAGCTTCGATGGTCTCCCGTGGACCGAGACCGGAGGCGAGTACGGAGTCGTAGCGGGCCCACAGCTCGTCCAGGAAGGTGCTGAGGATCTCGTCGAGCATCGACTCCTTGGAGTCGAAGTGGTAGTAGAGGCTGCCGGCCAGGATGCCGGCCTCGTCCGCGATCTTCCGCACGGTGGTGGCGTTGTAGCCCTGGGCCGCGAACACCTCGGCGGCGGTGGCGAGCAGCTCCCTGCGCCGCGCGGGCGAGGGGCTCATATCGGGCTTCTTCTTGGCGGTGGGCACGTTCTTGGCAGTAGGCACAGACCCATTGTCGTTCCCCGCTCACGCGTGCTGACTGCTGACCGACACCGTCTCGCCTGTCATGTACGAGGAGTAGCCGCTGGCCAGGAAGACGATGACGTTGGCGATCTCCCAGGGCTCCGCGTACCGGCCGAACGCCTCGGCCTCGGTGAGCTGTTCGAGCAGTTCGGGCGTGGTGACCTTCACCAGGTGCGGGTGCATGGCCAGGCTGGGCGAGACCGCGTTGACGCGTACGCCGTACTCGGCGGCCTCCACCGCCGCGCAGCGGGTGAGCGCCATCACTCCGGCCTTCGCGGCGGCGTAGTGGGCCTGTCCGCGCTGGGCGCGCCAGCCGACGACGGAGGCGTTGTTGACGACGACTCCCCCGCCGCCGGACGCCTTCATCCGGCGCAGCGCGGCGCGGGTGCACCGGAAGGTCCCGTTGAGGGTGACGTCGATGACCTTGTCCCACTGGGCGTCGGTCATCTCGGTCAGCTCGGCCGTCCCGCCGAGCCCCGCGTTGTTGACGACCAGGTCGAGCCGGCCGTGCCGCTCCTCCGCCAGGTCGAGGAGCGCGGCGACCTGCTCCTCGTCGGTGACGTCGCAGGCGGCTCCGGCGACCCGGTCGGCGCCGAACTCGTCCGCCAGCGCCCGGACGGTCTCGTCGAGGCGGCGGGCATGACTGTCGCCGACGACGACCCGGGCGTCCTCCTCCAGGAACCGGCGTGCGGTGGCGCCACCGATCCCCCCACCGGCCCGCGCCCGCTTCACACGGGTGGGGCCGCCGCCCAGCAGGTGCGCCGGCGGGTTCTCCGGGGGGGTGTTCTCGGAAGTGC
>NZ_JBHYWP010000133.1:7585-19525 GCF_042751845.1 Streptomyces sp. NPDC059398
CCAAGGTCCTGACGCCCGCCACCTGACCGCCCGTACGACGGAGAAGAGGCGGCGCCGCCGGGGCGGGGGGGGGTTGGGGTGTGGGGGGGGGGCGGGCGTGGCGGGGGGGGGGCGGCGCCCCCCGCGGGGGGGCGCGCGCGCGCCCGCCCCCCCCCCCGCGCCCGCCCGGGCGGGGTCTCCCCGGGGCGGCCCCCCCCCAGCAGCTGGTGCCCGGGGAGGTACTGCGGGGGCTTGTTCACGGATGTCCACCTCGCGATGCGGTCCGCGTCCGGGCGGTCCCGGTGCCGGATTCCTCGACGCTGCTCATGGCCGTAGGTTAACCTACCAAACACTTGTTAGGGAAGGAGTCGCCGATGATCGCCGACCATGAAGAGCCCGTGCGTTACGAGCGTCAGGGCCCCCTCGCCCTGGTCACCATGGACCGCCCGGACTACCGCAACGCCCAGAACTCCGCGATGACCTACGCGCTCGACCGCGCCTTCTACCGTGCGGCCGACGACGACGAGGTCAGGGCCGTCGTGCTGGCGGGCGCGGGCCGGCACTTCTCCGCGGGGCACGACATCGGGACCCCGGAGCGCGACGCGCACCTCCCCTTCGACCGGAAGGCCGGGCTCTGGTGGGACCACTCGGAGAAGGCAGGCGCCGAAAGCCGGTTCGCCCGGGAGTCCGAGGTCTATCTGGGGATGTGCCGGCGGTGGCGCGAGCTGCCGAAGCCGATGATCGCCTCCGTACAGGGCGCCTGTGTGGCGGGCGGGCTGATGCTCGCCTGGATCTGCGACCTGATCGTCGCGGCCGACGACGCCTTCTTCGCGGACCCGGTCGTACGGATGGGGATCCCCGGCGTCGAGTACTTCGCCCACCCCTGGGTGATGCCCCCGCGGATCGCCAAGGAGTTCCTCTACACCGGTGACCGGATGAGCGCCCGGCGCGCGTACGAGGTCGGCATGGTCAACCGGGTCGTTCCCGCGGCCGAGCTCACCGCCCGTACGCACGAACTCGCCGCCCGCGTCGCCGAGATGCCCCGGATGGGGCTGGCTCTGACCAAGCGCGCGGTCAACCAGGCGGAGGATCTGCAGGGCCTGCACACCGGACTCGACTCCGTCTTCGGCCTGCACCATCTCGCCCACGCGCACAACGCCGAGACGGCGGCGGACCCGCTCGGGGGTATGGACGTCGGAGCGATGAAGAAGGCAGGACGCTGATGGACCTCGACTTCACCGCGGCCGAGGACGCCTTCCGCGCCGAGGCCCGCGAGTGGCTCGCCGCGCATGTCCCCGCATCACCCCTGCCGTCGCTGGAGACCGCCGGGGGCTTCGCGGCCCACCGGGCCTGGGAGCACACCCTTTCGGACGACCGCTGGTCGGTGGTCTCCTGGCCCGCCCGGCACGGCGGCCGGGACGCGTCGATCCTCCAGTGGCTGATCTTCGAGGAGGAGTACTTCGCGGCCGGCGCGCCCGGCCGGGTCAGCCAGAACGGCATCAACCTCCTCGCCCCCACCCTCTTCGAGCACGGCAGCCCCGAGCAGTGCGCCCGGGTCCTGCCCGCCATGGCGTGCGGCGAGGTGATCTGGGCGCAGGCCTGGTCCGAGCCGGAGTCCGGTTCGGACCTGGCCTCGCTGCGTTCCACCGCGACCCGGACGGCGGGCGGCTGGCTCCTCAACGGCCAGAAGGCGTGGTCGTCCCGGGCGGCCTTCGCCGACCGTGCCTTCGGGCTCTTCCGCAGCGACCCGGAAGCGGACCGGCCGCACCGCGGTCTCACCTATCTGATGTTCCCGCTCGACGCGGACGGCGTGACCGTACGTCCGGTCGGACGCCTGGACGGCAAACCGGCCTTCGCCGAACTCTTCCTCGACGACGTCTTCGTCCCCGACGCCGACGTCATCGGCGAGCCGGGCCGCGGCTGGCAGGTCGCGATGAGCACCGCGGGCAACGAACGCGGTCTGACACTCCGCAGCCCGGGGCGCTTCACCGCGGCGGCCGCCCGGCTCACCGGGCTGTGGCGGGCCGAGGCCGACCCGGGCGACACGGCGCTGCGCGACCGGGTCGCCGACGCCGTGATCCGCTCGCGCGCCTACCAGCTCTTCACCTACGCCAACGCCTCGCGGATCGCGGCCGGCGGCTCCATCGGAGCGGAGTCCAGTCTGAACAAGGTCTTCTGGTCCGAGCTGGACATCAGCCTGCACGAGACGGCGCTCGACCTGCTGGGCCCGCGCGGTGAGCTCTCCGACGACGCGGCGGACGCGCCCGCCGACGGCGGCTGGGCCGACGGCTACACCTTCTCGCTGGCGGGCCCCATCTACGCGGGAACCAACGAGATCCAGCGCGACATCATCGCCGAACGGCTGCTGGGCCTGCCGAAGGGACGCCGGTCATGAAATTCCTGCTCGACGACGAACAGACCGAGTTCGGCCGGACACTGGACCGGATGCTCGCATCGGCCGACACCCCTGCCGCGGTACGGGCCTGGGCCACCGGGGACACCGGTCCCGGCCGGGCGCTGTGGAAACGGATCGCCGATGCCGGGGTCTTCGCGCTCGCGGTGCCGGAGGAGTACGACGGTATGGGCCTGCTCCCGGTCGAACTCGCCGTGTCCTTCGTCGAGCTGGGACGGCACGCCGTGCCGGGCCCCCTGGTGGAGACCGTGGCGGCGGGCGTCCTCCTGGGCGGGCCCGCCGGGTGCGGGGACACGGCATCGGCCGAACGGTGGCTGCCCCGGCTCGCTTCGGGGCGGGGCATGGCATCGCTGGCCCTGCCGGCCGGGGGCCCGTACGCCCTGGACATGGACACGGCAGATGTCACCTTCGTGGTGACGGGCACGGCTGCGACGGACGGCGGACCGGCCGAACTGCGTACGGCGTCCGGACACGGCGCCGTTCAGCCCTCGATCGATCCGGCCCGGCGGCTCGCGGTCCCGCACATCGCCGGCGGGGTTCCGCTCGTATCGGGCCCGGAGGTCGGAGCGTCGACCCGAACCGCGGCCGACTGGGCGGCGTTCGCCACCGCGGCGCAGGCTCTGGGGGTCGGTCTCGCCCTGGTCGAACGGACCGTCGCCTACGCGAAGCAGCGCACCCAGTTCTCCACCACCATCGGCGCCTTCCAGGCCGTGAAGCACCGGCTGGCGGATGCGCTGATCGGGCTGGAGTTCGCCCGCCCGCTGGTCCACGGTGCGGCGGTGGCCCTGGCGGGCAAGTCTCCGGACGCTGGGGCGGAGGTCGCGGCGGCGAAGGTGGCGGCAGGCGAGGCGGCGTACGCGGCGGCCCGTACGGCGCTGCAGTTGCACGGCGCCATCGGCTACACGGCCGAGTACGACCTGTCCCTGTGGATCCGCAAGGCGCGCGCCCTGCGCTCGGCCTGGGGCTCCCCGTCCGACTGCCGGGCCCGGGTGCTGGCCCGGCCGGCCGGCTGAGGCCGCGGGGAGTACGGCCGGAGCCCGGGGCTCCGCGGCCGCTCACCTGGACGGCGGCCGCGGAGGCACCCGGATGTCCCGGACCGTGCCGGGGTGCTTCGTGCGGGTCCCGGGAAAGATCCCGGAAGCCCGGGGTCCGGAAGACCCCTGGACCGGCCCGGAAGACCCCTGGGCGATCCCGGGGGATTACTTCTCGACGACGCCGGAAGCCGCGATGACGATCTTCGCCTTGGTGCCGCCCGAGCCGGAGCCGAACGACTCGATCTTCTTCACGAGGTCCTGGCCCTCGACGACCTCGCCGAAGACGACGTGCTTGCCGTCCAGCCACGGGGTCTGCACCGTGGTGATGAAGAACTGCGAGCCGTTGGTGTTCGGGCCGGCGTTGGCCATCGACAGCAGGTACGGACGCTCGTGCTTGAGCTTGAAGTTCTCGTCGGCGAACTTCTCGCCGTAGATGCTCTTGCCGCCGGTGCCGTCGCCCCGGGTGAAGTCACCGCCCTGGAGCATGAAGTCGGGGATGACGCGGTGGAAGCCCGAGCCCGCGTAGCCGAAGCCGTGCTCGCCGGTGGCGAGCTCGCGGAAGTTCTGCGTGGTCTTGGGAACGACGTCGTCGAAGAGCTCGAAGACGATCCTTCCCGCGGCCTCGCCATTGATGGTGATGTCGAAGAAAACGTTGGTAGACATACGGCCATCCTGTCACGTCCGCCCCGGAGCCCCAGGCCACAGGTCCTGCGGCCCGCCGGACGGGGGTCCGGACCGGCCGGCGGTGCCTGCCTGCCCCGCCCCCGTACCCCAGCGGGACCGGCAGGAGGCCGCAGCCCTGTGAAGCAGCCCGCTGAGGACCGAGCACTTCCCTCCGGGCAGGCCAACGCCATGCACCGGCCGCTGAGTTGCTGTGGCAGACTGCGCCGACAAGACGCTGGTCGGCCGGGGTGCGGTGGGCTGCGGCAGTGCGGCAGTCACCCTCTCCCCCGGCCACGCCCAGGGACCTGCCCCCGTCCACTCCTCGCGCAACGGAGCCCGCCCATGACGGAAGCCGCACCCGCCCCCCGGATCGACACGAGCAAGCCGCACCCCGCGCGGGTCTACGACTGGCTGCTGGGCGGCAAGGACAACTACCCCGTCGACCAGGAGGTGGGCGAGAGCCTTCCGTCCGAGGCGAAGGACGCCGCCCGGCAGAACCGCGCGTTCATGCACCGGGCCGCCGCGTACCTGGCGGAAAGCGGCATCGACCAGTTCCTCGACATAGGCACCGGCATCCCCACCCGGCCGAACCTGCACCAGATCGTCCAGCGGACCGTGCCGTCGGCGCGGGTCGTCTACACGGACTACGACCCCATCGTCCTGCGGCACGCGGAAGCCCTGCTGGTCAGCAGCGCGGAGGGCGCGACCGACTACATCCAGGCGGATGTGCGAGAGCCGCGGACGATCATCGACCACGCCAGGAAGTTCCTGGACTTCGACCGGCCGATCGCGCTCTCCCTGATCGCGCTGATGCACTTCGTCCCCGACGACCAGGACCCGTACGGCATCGTCAGCACCCTGGTCGGGACGCTGCCGCCGGGCAGCTGCCTGGTGCTGTCACACGCCGCTTCGGACCGGTACGAGGAGCTGGCCGCCATGGTCACGGCGCAGTACGCGAAGGGCGGCATCCGGCTCGGCTTCCGCACCCGCCCCGAGGTGGCCCGGTTCTTCGACGGGCTCGAACTCGTCGAACCCGGCCTGGTGACCGCGACCGAGTGGTTCAAGGACACGGCGGCCCCGGAGGCGGAGGGCAGCGGGATCTACGCCGCGGTGGGGCGGGTCCGCTAGCGCGGGGCGGGTCCTCCGGTTCCGTGGCGGCGCGGGGCGCCGGGAGTGGAGCACACTGGGGTGTACAGGATCCACGCGATTCGAGGCGCGCGGCCGCCCGTCCTCTCCGGTGACCGGCGCCGGGAAGGGGATCTCATGTCCCACCGTGCCGCGCTGGGCGGGGGCCACGGCGGAAGCGCCCCGCACACCCACCCGCGCCTCCCCCACCTCGGATGGCCCAGGACGGGCACCGAGCCGCTGACCGCCTACAGCGCACTGGGCGCCCGGCTGGTGATCTCGTCCATCGCCCTGCCGGTCTTCGCCGCCGGAGCCGCGCTGCTTGCCCTGTGGGCGGCCTCCGCACGCTCCTCCGGGGCCCCCAGTACGACGGCCCTGGTCGTTCTCGCCGCCCTCTGCGCCGTCTTCACCGCCATAGCGGCCATCGACGTCGCCGTCATCCGGCGCCACCGCGCCGAGCGGCGGTGAGGAACCGTGATGCCCACACCGCGTCCGGCTGCCGCGCCGTCGCACGCCGTCGGAGTGGTCCGGGCCCAGGGCGGGCACACGACACCACGGACACGGACATGGATAGCTGGTGCATCGCCTGCGCTGCGAGAGGGCATGGACCTCATGTCCCGCGGGGCACGGACCTCATGTCCCGCGTGAGGGCGCAGGGTGTCATTAGAGTCGCAGCGCGGAGGATTCCGCAGACACTGGAGGCGGAGAGACTTGAACCGTGACGTCATGCTGGCCCTGGTCCCCGACGAGCAGGGCGTGCTGCATGTGGCAGCCGCCGATGTGAGCCACATGCTGCGGACGCTCGGCGCGGGCTGGCTCCAGGCGGTGCGCGACGACGCGTCGAACGCCGACGAGGACACCGTGGCCGCCCTCACCATCGAACTGGCGAAGCTCGCCGACCAGATCGACGTCGAGTGCATCGCCCACACCTCCAAGGGGAGCAGCGACGGGGAGAGCGTCTGAGCGTCCCGCGCGACGGCAACAGGACGACCGGGGGCGGGGTCCGGTGACCGGCCCCCGCCCCGTCGTCCGTACCGCTCCGGCGGCTACCAGATCGAGTCGACCCATTCGGGGTGGTCGATGAACGGGTTGCGGTTGTGCTGGTAGTCGCTGTAGATCACGTCATTGCGATGTTTCTCGAAGGTGTCGGGCGGGTCCTCGTCGCTCCACTGCGTGAGCACGCTGATCCGTCCGATGGCCGGCGCCGATCCGTTGCCCGCCTTGTCGTTCGGCTCCAGGTCCGGGAATCCGTCCCCGCCGTCGTACCGCACGGCCATGTAGAGGATCATGCGGGCGACATCCCCCTTGACCGCGTCGCGCGGTTCGAAGGAGTCCGAGTCGGTGTAGTTGCCGGGGGCTCCGGCCACCGCCGTGCCGCCGTTGTCGAAGTCCTTGTTCCCCCGGACGCCGTTCACCGCGACGTCCGCGGGCCGCAGATGGTGGAGATCGGTGCCGGGCCCGGTGGCCGTGCCGAAGTCGCCGTGGGACTTGGCCCACACGTGCTCGCGGTTCCAGTCACCCGTGCTGCCGCCGCTGCTCGACTTGGGCACCGACTTCCCCGTGTACAGCTCGATCACGTCGGACGAGTCGGCCGGATCCTGGTCGGTGACCTTGAGCGCGTCCCAGACCTGGGCGTAGCTGACCGTCGACTGCTTGCTGATGATCGTGTGGAGCGCGCTCTTGAGCGCCGCACCCGACTTGCCCTCGGCGTCCGCGTAGTACGAGTCGTCCAGCACCCGGGAGGCCGTCGCGGCCGGGAGGGGGACCTGGCGGGCGGCAGCGGGCGCGGACGGTGCCGCGCTCAGGGCGGCGGCCCCGGCGAGGGCCATGGCGGTGATCCATCTCATCGCTGTAAGTCGGGACATGTGGGGGGTGTCCTCTCCAACTGCCGTGCGGCGGCACGTGGTTGATGTCATGTACGGTTCACAGGACACTGCCACGGCCCCCGGACCGGCAGGTGAAGAAGACGGAACGAGCGTGTGCCGATCTGCCGTACGCCGCGGCCCTGGACAATGGCCGCATGCAGATCCGTATCGAAGCCTCCGGCCTGCCCGGACGCACCAGCTCCGCCTTCGCCGATGCCGTCGACATCCACGTCGGCGTCCAGGCCAGGGACCGGCCCCAGGAGGTGGCGGCCGCGCACGCCGGTGATCTGCCGTCCGCCCGGTGGACGCTGGAGTGCACGACGGCACCGGGGCCGGACGGCACCACCGTCGTCTCCGGCCCGTACATCCAGAACCGCTTCGGCGGGCGCTTCGTCTATCTGTCCTGGACCACGGCGGATCCGGACGGCACCCCCACCATGTTCCGCCGCGCCAAACTGATGCTGGACGCCGTCAGCCCCGACGTATTCGACGCGGCCGTACGCTCCGGCCGCCTCACCGCACGGCTGCGGCTCACGGACAGCCAGGGGCAGCCGCTCTGCGGCTCGATCCGGCCCCCACTGGTCAGCTGGACCGCCGAGCCCGCCGGGTAGCCGCGTGCGGGCAGGCGGCCGCGTCATGTTCCGGCCATCGTTGCGAGGTCGGCGCACCGAGGCGGGTGCGCGCACCGGAGGGCCCGGTCTACGCTTCGCCTCCCACTGCCGAACCGACGGAGAATCAGTGCCCCTCAAAACGCTCCGCGTTGCCGCCGTTCTGACGGGCGCCCTGGCCCTGTCCGTCGCGTTCCTGCCCAGCGCGGCCGCCGCACCGGGCGGCTGGACCGAATCGGGCACCTCCTACACCGGTTCCCTGACCGGCGGCGAGGGGATCGCCGGCCGGGCGGACGGCTCGCTGCTCTTCCGGGGGCTCGCCTCGGTGCCGCTCGGTCTCCGCGCCAAGGGCTGGAACCACATAGGCGACCCGGACATCGCCCGGGGCGATGTCTTCGACGCCTACCAGGGCGGGGACGACGCGACATCGAAGATGTACGCGGTGACGACCCCGGACGGGAAGCGGTACGAGTACGTCCACCAGCTCGATCCGGGCGAGAAGCTCAACAACTCCTTCGCCGCGGTCTCACCCGACGCGCAGTGGATGGTCTCCGGGGAGTGGGGCAGCCAGGACCGCCTCCAGGTCTTCCCGGCTCCGCTGCTCAACCCGGCCACCCCGCCCGCCGGCGGGGCGCTGCCCCAGGCCGGCCAGATCTCGCTGGACCGCACGGTGAGCGACATCCAGGGCTGCGACTTCGTCTCGGACACCCGGCTGGTGTGTGTCTCGGACGACGAGGCGAAGGACCTGCTCCAGGTCGATCTGGAGCACGCCATCGACGGCAGTACGGTCACCGGCCGGGTGACGACACTGCTCCAGCTCCCCCGCCGCAGCATCTGCTCCGGCACCTTCGAGTCCGAGGGCGTCGACTACGACCCGGCGTCGCGCACCCTGCGCGCGGAGGTGGTTCAGCCGGGCGCTTGCATCGTGTCCACGACGGTCTACTCGTACTCCCCCGCCGGCTGAGTACCTGTTTCTGATCCCGACTGTGAACGGCTCGTCCAGCATTCCGAAACTTCGATCACCTGGGCGGCAAGCCGGAGGGCACAGGGTTACTTCCTTCCAACCAAGCCGCCCATCCCGGTCGGCGTCGGTGATCTCGTCGTCCGCTCAGGCGAACGGCCGGCCGGCCGCCCAGGTCATCAGGGTCCGGGTCTTACAGCAGAGCCCGAACCACTGGTCCGCGCGTTCATGCTCGCTGGACGGCTCTGGCCAGTGCACGACTGGCAGCCGCGGCAGCCCGATTCGGGAGGCCACTGCGGCGTTCGCCTCCTCTTCCCAGGTTGCCGCCAGCAAGCCAGGCGCGTAATACCCCGCTACCACGCATCAATTCCTCAGGCCACGCAGATTCCTGGCACAGCCTGCTTTCGAAACAGGTGCGGGGTGGCGACGAGGCTGGCCGGGTAGAGATCGCGAGCGGCTGCGCGAGCGCCGTCGTCAAGTCGGGCCGCCCGATAGTGGTCCGTTGACTCCCAGACAGCGTAATTGAGGAACGCGCTGCTGCCGGCGATACCGCGATACAACTGGGTGGAGATGAAGCCCGGTTGATTCTTCAGGGTAGTCGCGTCGGTGGACCAAGCCAGCAGCAGTTGGTCGACGTCTTCGGGGGCGACGCACAAGACGTTGACGAGGATGACTGGTCCGCCCCCCTCGTCAAGCTGGTCAGCGAGTGCAACGTGAAGGTCCAGCTCGGTGAATTTCGGCATGGTCAGTTCTCTTTCGAAGACTGGTGGGGCGATCTGGCGCACGGTCGGACCGTTCTCTGCCGCATGGCTCTGCGCAGAGCGTCGACCACTTCGACGTCGAAGACGCCACCCGCGGCGGTCTGTTCGGCGGCCCAACGAGCGGTGGGTTCGCCTGCGCGGTTCGGCCGAGTGCTCCCTATCAGCACCTGAACGAGGGGGCGTTCGGTCAACGACTCGGTCAACGGCTCGGTCATGAAAGGTCCGGAAGCTTCCCGCTCGCCGCGAGCTCCTCGGTAAGTAGCGGGTTGACGTGCTCGGCGTCGAGACCGCCACTGCCGTAGGGGCGTGTGATGATCTCCAGCTCATGACCGCTGGGGTCGTTGAAGTAGACACCGCGGCCGTCATCGAGGCGGTTGATGTTGCTCGCGTCCTGATGCCCGGGGTCCGCCCAGCACTCCAGGGCGTACTCCCGCACCCGGCCGATGATCACGTCAAACTCTTCCTCGCTGACCAGGAAGGCGTAGTGCTGAGCCGTGATGTCGCGGTCGGTGGTCATGAAGTCGAAGGTGATGCCAGGTCCCACCTGCACCATCAAGAAATGACCCAGTTTCACCGGGGGTTCGAAGCCCAGCATGTCGGCCAGGAAGCGGGCCGAGGTCTCAGCATCGCGGGACCAGACGATGTGGTGGTTCAAAACGCTCATGAGTTGAGTGTTCGCCACGCGGCCCCGGAAGCTCCAGGGCTCGGCCCCTACTCGACAGCTACCTCCATGGGATCCGCTGAGAAGAACTAAACTGCCCATATGGACATTGTGGATCAACAAATCCTCCAATGCCTGATGCTCGACGGGCGGGCCCCGATGCGACGGATCGCCGAGGCGGTGGGGGTTTCGGAGCAGACTGCGACACGCCGCTACAGCGCCATGCGCGAGGCAGGTGTGCTCCGAGTCCTGGTCAGCGAGGCAGCTGCCTCTGCCAGACGTGGGCTCTGGCTGCTGCGGCTGCAGTGCCGTCCTACTGCCGCAGCCCACCTGGGCGATGTGCTTGCTGCACGCGAGGACGTTTCCTGGGTTGCGCTGCACTCCGGCGGTGCGGAGCTGATGTGCACCACGACCCTGCCCGCCGATGCAGCCTGCGGCACGGGAGTGCTGCCCCGGATCTCGCACACGGCCGAAGTGCTCTCCTTCACTACTCACCTGGTGCTGCACTCGTACTCCGGCGGCCCTGCCGAGTGGTCGGGTTTCGAGGAGCCGCTGAGCGAGGACGCGGTACGACATCTCCTTGAGGGGAGCGATCCTCGCCGGCGGAAGGAGACGTACAGTCCGGTGCTCCTCGAAGACCGCGCACTTTTGGAGGAACTACGCCGGGACGGCAGAGCCACCGCGTCAGCACTGTCCCGTACCCTCAACTGGCCGCTGTCCCGCGTCAGAGGTCGTCTCCAGGCGCTCCTGGACAGTGGTGCCGTCACCGTGGACGTGGACGTGATGTTGGAAGCGTTCGGCTACCGAGTTTCGGCCACGCTGCTCCTTCAAGTCTCTCCGAACCTCATCGTCACGGTCTGCGAGGCGCTCTCCTCGCATCGGCAGACCAGTTGGGTCGCCGCGGTCACGGGCTCTGCGAACATCGTGGCCGCAGTAACCTGCCGCGACAGCGTTGAGCTCTTCAGCTATGTCACTGAGCAGCTCGGTAGTCTCCCTGGGGTGATCCACGTCGAGGCTGTGCCGTTGCTCAGCAGGCTCAAGCAGGCCGCCACTCGGGTGGCCGGCGGCCGCCTTGTCTAGGCCTCGCGCTTTCACACAGCGGGCTGCCCGGTGAGTAATCAGAAACGCAGAGAGTGCCTGCCACCGCTTCGTCAGCCGGGTCACGGTCGCCGACGACAGCCCGGCCGCCGAGCCGGAACTAAAGTTGTCGAAATCGATTACGGTAACTATAGTTGTCGCATGACTTCGATCGAGATCACCCCCGAAGAGCGGGCCGAGCTGGTCAAGGCGCTTACTGACGCCCTCAATCCGCTCGCAGCGGCCATTCGCTCCCGCGAGTCAGGGCTGTCCACGGCCCGCATGTGGGAGGCGGACCCGGTTGATGTGACTCTGTCCATCCTCGCCGCCTGGAAGGTGGTGGATACGGAGGTCAAGCGTCTGGCGGCAATCGCGGCGGCGACAGCCGGCTCCTACGGCGCGAACTACGAGCAGATGGGGGCGGTCTGGGGCATAACCCGCCAGGGCGCGCGCAAGAAGTGGCCCGACGCGGTTCCCCGCCCCGCCGCCGTGGCGGCGCGGAGAGACGCGACGCTCGAACTCTTCGGCGGCACGGCCGAACTGGTGCAGGACCCGTCGTCCGGTGGCTGGGCCTGGGCGGGCGAAGGCGCGGACGAAACTCGCGGCGCCGCCGAGGACGGCACTTGGTACGCGACGAAGGAAGAGGCCGCCGCTCACGCCGGAGCCTTCCTGCGGCAGCACGCCGCCACCGTCTCGTAGTGCTCCAGCGCGGTTTCGCCCGACTCGCCACCGAGCCCGGGAACGACAACAGGTACTGAACACGCGGCGGGCCTGCTCCGTAACGGTACGGAGC
>NZ_JBHYWP010000134.1:0-19216 GCF_042751845.1 Streptomyces sp. NPDC059398
ATATCCGGCGGCGCTCTGACCTCTGGGCGGGGAGCCTTGGTTAAGAGTTTCTCCCGCGCCCCCCCGGCGCCCCCCAACCCCGCCCCGCGGGCCCCGGCCCGCGCACCACCCGGTGCCCGCCTCCCACGGCCAGCAGAGCCTGTGCGGCGGGCACCGGTACCGGCACCACCGGCACCACCGACACCACGGACAGCGCGAAGAGAAGGAAAAGCGTCCATGAGCCTCATGCCCGGCGATTCGCTCACTTCACATAATTTCGGTCTTCAGATCGACGGCGTCATGGTCGAGTACCTCCAGGAGGTCAACGGCCTGGACATGACGCAGGACGTCATCGAGTTCCAGCAGGTCTCGTCGAACGGCCAGCCCATCACCAAGAAGCTGCCCGGCGTGAAGAAGGCGGGTGAGGCCACGGTCGTCCGCGGTATGACCCAGTCCAAGTCCTTCAACGACTGGATCAACGCCTCCATCCGCGGTGACATGGGCTCGGCCCGTAAGAACGCCTCCATCATCGTGATGGACTACCAGAACAGCCCCGTGAAGCGTTACCACCTCCGCAACGCCTGGTGCAGCAAGGTCGCGGCCAGCACCGTGAAGGCGGGCGAGGCCTCGGCCCTCACAGAGACCGTCACGATCACTTACGAAGAAATGATGATGGAGTAATGCGCAGGGGAGCAGCTGCCCAGCCGGCACCGGCCGCCGACGCGGTCACACCCGAGGCCGCGGCTCCGGCCGTGGCCCCGGTCGCAGCACCGCCCGCGCGCCGGGAGTTGCGCACCGAGTTCGCCTTCGAGCTGCCGCGCGGCTACGTGGACGAGTCGGGGACCGTGCACCGCGAAGGCGTGATGCGCCTGGCCACCGCGCGGGACGAGCTGATCCCGCTGCGGGACATGCGGGTGCAGGAGAACCCCGCGTATCTGTCCGTCGTCCTGCTCGGCCGGGTCATCACCCGGCTGGGCAGTGTGACGCACATGCACGACGGCGTGGTGGAGAACATGTTCGCCTCCGACCTCGCCTTCCTGCAGGACTTCTACCGTCAGGTCAATGCCGAGGGCCACACCAGGGCCGGCGTGACCTGTCCGCACTGTGAGCAGCCGTTCGAGGTCGAACTCGGCGGGAGCCGCCTGGGGGAATCGTGACGTACGCGACCGAACGTGTCCACGAGGAGATCGCGTACATCGCCTACCACTTCCACTGGAGCCTGGAGGACATCCTGGACCTCGAACACCGCGACCGGCGCCGGTACGCTGAGCAGATCGCCACACTCGTGACGCGCGCGTCGGCAGAGCGGTAAGGGGGCGGGGCCACCGTCATGGGATTCCTCGACCGGTTCAGGGGCCGTACGGATACGGGCCCCGTCACGTCTGCCCGCACCACTCCGGCACCCGCCGCCCCGGCGGCTCCGGCCCCGGCGGCTTCCGCGCCGGACGCGGTGGGGGCCTCCGGGCGCGGCTGGCACGGGCTGCCCGCGATCCAGCGGGCGACCCAGCACACGGCGGGGCACGCAGTGGCCACCGCCGACTTCGCTTCCCGGCTCGCCACTTTCCAGAACCCGTCCTTCTCGGGGTCGCTCTCGCACGCCGTGCTCGACGGCGCCCCGGGCGGGCTGCTCCGTGATGCCCTGACACCCGCAGCCGCTCCCTCCGGGGGCGACTTCGGGATGCCCGCGCTCTCGCTGCCGGTCGCGGTGGTCGACGACGGCGCGGACCTCGTGGGCGAGGCGCCCGGACCGTACGAGGGCTCCGGCCCGCTGCCGGAATCCCCGGTCCAGCGTGCGGTCGCCGCCGCTCGCCCGGCCGGCCCCCGGGTGGCGCCCGTACGGCAGCCGGCCCCCCGGCGGGCCCCGCTGACCAGTGCGGCTCCGCCGGCCGCCGTGCAGCGCCGGGTGCTGCCCGCCTCGGCCCGCCCGCAGGCGGGTGAGCCTCCCGCCAGGGAGGCGGAATCTCCGGCTCCGGCCGCACCCCTGCCCTCTTCTTCTTCTCCCGGGCCTGCCCCCGCGCCCCGGGCTTCCGGGCCTTCGGCTGCTGCCCCGGGTCCTGCCGGGGGCGCGGGTCCTGCCGCGCCCGCCGTCCAGCGGGCCAGTGCCGCGTCCCGCCCGTCCGCACCGGTGCGGAAGCCGGCGGGCGAGTCGGCCGCGCCTTCGCAGCGTCCCGTACAGCTCTCGAAGTCGCCCTCCCGCAGCGGCGGTTCGGTCGGCTCTACCGGTTCGTCAGGTGCGTCTGGTTCGTCAGGTCCAGTCGCCTCCGGCGCCGCGTCCGGTTCCACTGCTTCGCCCGCTTCACCTGTTTCGCCTGCTTCGTCCGGTGCGGCCGCTTCGGCCGGTTCTTCGCCGGGCGCGCCGTCGTCGGCGTCCGTACCGGCGCGTGCCCCGGGTGCGGCCGGACCGGCGGTATCGCCACTGTCCACGCCTTCTGCGCCGCCCGCAGGGCCTGTGGGGCCCGTTGCCCCTGCTGCCGGGGGCACGGTGCAGCGCAGTGTGTCCGCACCCGGTGGGTCCGGGGACAGCGGTACGGGTACGGGACCGGAGGGCGCCGCCGCCGGACCCGCTGCGTCGGAGGGGCGGCCGGCTGGCCGTACGCCGGCGACTCCTCCCGGGGCGGACAGCCCCGCGGCGGGGAGTTCCGCGGCCGGGGGGCCCGCGACCGGGCGCCCCGCCACAAGTTCCGTCCCCGAAACGGCCGTTCAGCGCTCGATCACTTCTGAGCGTGCGGTGCAGCCGCGTTCGGGCCCCGCCTCCGTCCAGCGTGCGGCGGCTCCGGGTGCCGGCCGGTCGGCCGGGCTCGGTGCGCCGGTACGGGGCGATGCGGCGGCCGACCAGGGCGCGGCCGGAGCGGCGCATCCGGTGCGTTCCAGCAGGCTCGGTCCGCCCGCGGCGGCCGAGGGCCCGCAGCACACCCCGTCGCCCGACGGCGGCCGGGCCGACCAGGCGCAGGGGAGCGGCACTTCGCCGTCGCAGGCGACGGGGCCCGGCTCCACGACGTCCTCAGGTCCGTCGTCCGGTCCGTCCGGCGAGGCTTCTCAGCCCCAGACCCAGCCCCGGTCCTCCTCGGCCGCGTCATCCGCATCGGCGGCCCCGGCCGCGACACCCGCCCCCGTACAGAGGCGTGCGACGGGAAGCGGCAGCAGCAACAGCGGTAGCGGCAGCGGTTCCAGCAGTAGTTCCGGCAGTGGTGCGGCCAGCGGGTCCGCCGGTGGTTCCAGCGGTGGGTCCGCCTCCGCGGCTCCCGCTCCGCGCCGCAGGCCGCTTCTCGGTGCGCCGGTGGCCGGGCCGCCGACCGGAGCGCGGCCGGTCGGGAATGAGGCGAAGGGGCCAACTCCGTTGCAGCGTCAGCAGAAGAGCACGCCGGGCAGTGCGGCTGCCCCGCAGCCCGTACAGCGGGCTGCCATGCCGTCCGCCGTTCCGGCGCCCGTTCGGCAGGACGGCGGCGCCACCGGCGCCACCGGCGCTGCTGGACCCGCCCGGTCTGCCGGATCCGCAGGCAGCGGTGGCGCGGGCTCCCCGGACGTCACCGGCCCCGGCAGCACGGGCCCTGACACCACCGGCCCTGACATCACCGGCCCCGGCATCACCAGCCCCTCGGCATCCGTACCATCTCCGCTGCCCCCGGCCCCCGTTGCCCCGATCGGCATGCCCGCCCCCGGTACGGCGTCCACGGCTGCCCCCGGCAGCGGCGCCGGTCCCGTGGCGTCCGCTCCCGGCAGTGGTAACGGCCCGGTGACCGCGCCTCCGGCCGTGCAGCGTGCGTCCAGTGGTCCGGCACCCGCCGCCACCGCCCCGTCCGCGACCAGGCCGCCCGCCGCCGCGCCGTCCGCACGCCGTACCCCGGCCGTGTCCCCGCCCGTCGTACGTCCGCTGGCCCCGGCGCGCGCCGTGCGTCCGCCGGCCGAGCCGTCGGGCTCCGTACAGCGGAAGAGCGCCCCCGCCGCCGCCGCGCCGCTGCGCCCCGTCGCCCCCGCTCCGGGCGCCCCGTCGCTTCCGGTACCGGAGGGCGGCCCGGCGGCCACCGGCCCGGCGGCCGTTCAGCGTTCCGCGGCACCCGGCGCGCCCGCCGTGTCCGCACCGCACCCGGCGCCCGAGCCGAACCGGGCCCCCGCGCCCGGCAGTTCGGCGGCGCCGCGTCCCGTGGTCCGGCCCTTCGGCTCCGCCGAGCCGGTGGTCCAGCGCGCTGCGGCGCCGTCCACGGGAGCGGCTGCGCCCGCGCCCCTGCGGAGCGGTGCCGGGGCTTCCGGACCGGCCGGTGTGTCCGGTGCCTCCGGTACGACCCCCTCCGGTACGACCCCCTCCGGTACGACCCCGGTGGCGCGCCCCGTTCAGCGTGCGGCCGGACTCCCGGGCCCGGCTCCCCTGCCGGGTGGCCCGTCCGCCCAGCAGCCCGCCGGATTCCCGGCCCCGCAGCCCCTTCAGCGTGCGTCGGCCCCGGGGACCGCGGGCCCCGCACTCCCGAGCCCGGCGGCGCCTGCTGTCGGCGCGGATTCCGCCCCCCAGGACGCTGCTCCGGTGCGGCGCGGGGCCGAAGGGCTGCGGTTCAGCGGGGTCGCTGAGGCGTTCCCGCCGCTGCCCGTGCAGCGTGCCGCCGCATCGCCGGGGACGTCCTCAGCACCGGCCGCGCCCGCTCCCGTGACCATGGCCTCGGCGCTGGCTCCGCTCACGGCCGGGACCACGCTGTCCGCGCCCGGCGCCCCGGCCGCCCCCGACACGGCAGGGCGCCAGGCCGCCCCGGTCGTCGGTCTCGCCCGCGCGGTATCGCCCACGCCCGCGGCGCTGCCGGTGCAGCGGGCGCCCGGCACCCCGCCCGAAGGGTCGCGGCCTCCCCTCCTGGTCAAACCGGCCGCGCCTGCCCCGCCCCAGCTCTCGGCCGTCAACGTCACGGCCCAGGGCACACCGGTCGGCGCCAGCAACGGCAACAACAGCAGCGGCGGGGACGGGCCCCCGCCCCCGTACACCGAGAGGCCCGAGAGCCCCCCGCCGTACAGTGCGGTCGCGCCGAACCTCAACAACGGTCCGCGCTGCGACGGTTCCACCGAGGAGGCCGGGAGCAGATTCGACGCCCGGGACCTCTCCGACGGCCAGGTGGACGAGCTGACCCACCGGCTGGTCGGGCCGCTCACCCGGCTGCTGAGGACGGAGCTGCGGATGGACCGCGAACGGATCGGCAGACTCCGGGACCCCCGGCGCTGACACCGGCCGGCAGGCGCGGCCCCCCGGCAGCACGGGGAGCAGCGCACCGAGAACCGCGAACGGCACACGAGAACAACGGCACACGAGAACCGATAACCGCACCACCCGCACCACTCCACTCGCACCACCCGCAACGACCCGCAGGAAGGAAAGCAGCGCCCGATGCCTCAGGACCAGGATCCCGGCTCCACCATCTTCTTCAGCCTGTCCATCGACGGAGAGAGCCTGGGCACGTTCAACGGCTGCGAAGGGCTCTCCTCCCAGGTGGAGATCGAGCAGCGGCAGGAGGGCGGCAACAACGGCTTCGTCTGGCAGCTGCCGTCCCGGGTCACGTTCTCCAACATCACGCTGACCCGACCGCTCACGCCGGACACCTCGAAGGTCGCGGCCTGGATCTCCTCCATCACCACCGGGGTCACCCGGCCCACCGCGCAGATCTCCGCGCTGCGCGCCGACGGTTCGCTGGTCGCCCGCTGGGGCCTGATCGACGTGCTGCCGGTGAGCTGGCGGGGTCCTTCGCTGAACCCGTCGAACCCCTCGGTGGCCGTCGAGACCCTGGAGATCACCCACCACGGATTCACGGACTAGGGGGCTGCGCAGATGGCGAGCACCGGAGGCAAGGGCGGCGCGGGCAAGAGCCTGGTGCGGGCGACGCTGGCGATCCACCAGCCGCCCGTCGGCTACAGCACCACGCCCGGCGGGCTGATCCGCACGTTCAATTTCGACTTCAACCCGTCGCAGCTGGCGCTGAGCCGCCGCGCCCAGTGGAAGACGACCCCCACGGCGGCGGTACGCGACGGCGCCGTACCGGAGTTCATGGGGCCCGAACCCCGTGAGATGACCGTCGAGGTTTTCCTGGACAGCTCCGACGAACCGGACAGCAACGACGTGCGCAAGAACGTCGAAGCGCTCTTCTCCTGCTGCGAGGTGACATCGGCCAGCATCGCGGCGAAGCAGCCGTCGACCCCGTGGGTGGTCTTCCAGTGGGGTGCGTTCTCGACCGCGCGCTTCACCGCGTACGTCAGCTCGGTCGACGCCTCGTACAGCCTCTTCAGCACCACGGGTGTCCCGATCCGGGCCACCTGCCAGGTGCATCTGCACGAGATCCCGAGCAAGACCGCCGGGCAGAACCCCACATCGGGGGCGCTCACCGCACGCCGGGTGCACCGGGTCGTCGCGGGCGACTCGCTGCAGTTCCTCGCCTTCCGCGAGTACGGCGACGCCACCGTCTGGCGGAGCATCGCCGAGGCCAACGGCATCGACGACCCGGGGCAGTTGACCCCCGGCACCGAACTCATGCTTCCCGCCGCCGAAGAGGTCGGCCACTGATGACCAAGATCGGCTACTCGAATGTCCTCCATGTCACCATCGGCGGGGCACCGCTGAACAAGGAGCTGGCCTCGCTGCTCGTCGCGGGCTGGGTCGACTTCGGCGCGGGTGTGCCCGGTTCGTTCCAGCTGACCTTCCGCGATCCCAAGAAGAAGGTGCTTTCGGACTCCGGCGCCGACATCGGCAAGAAGATCGTCATCGCGCCGGTCGCCGACGGCCAGGGGGCCCAGTCCCCGCTGCTCACCGGCGAGATCACCGGCCTGGAGACCGACTACGACGGCACCGGCACCATGACGGTCATCCGCGGTTACGACGGCGGCCACCGGATGCTCCGGCAGCGGCGGGTGGTCGGATACCGGAACATGACCGCGTCCGACATCGCCCGCAAGCTCGCGGGCCAGGACAAGCTGAAGATCGGCAAGATCGACGCCACCAAGAGCATCTACGAGTACATCACCCAGGCCAACGTCACCGACTGGGACTTCCTGTGCCGGCTCGCCGACGAGAACGAGCGGGTGCTGTCCGTCGACTCCGAGGGCGAGTTCCAGTTCGCCAAGGCCGACAAGGCGTCCGGCGCCCCGCCGGTCAGCACGCCCAGCGAGAAGAGCGTGTACGTCCTGGAGGCCGGCGTCGACATCCTGCGCTGCCGGGCCGCGGTCACCTCCGCCGACCAGGTGTCGTCCGTCGAGGCGCGCGGCTGGGACGTGACCGCCAAGCGCGACCTCGTCGGCAAGTCGCCCGCCGCGTCCAACCCGCAGATAGCGATCGGCACCACCCCCGCGAAGGCCAGCAGCAAGTTCGGACCCGCGACGATCGTCGAGACGGACACCCCGTACGACAAGCAGAGCGAGGTGAAGAACGCGGCATCGGCCCTCGCCGACGACGTCACCGCGGCCTTCGCCGAGGTGGAGGTCACGGTCCGCGGCAACCCGAAGCTGCGGCCCGGTGTCCCGGTCGCGCTCGCCGACGTGGGCGAGCCGTTCGAGGGCAAGTACACGGTGACCGCCGCCCGCCACACGTTCGGCGACGGACGGCACTACGAGACGTTCCTGACGGTCAGCGGCCGCCAGTGGCGTTCGCTGTACGGGCTCACATCGGGCGGGGCCAGCCCGTCGGCCCGGATGCCCAGCGTCGCCAACGCGCTGGTCACCGACATCAAGGACCCGCTGAAGCAGGGCCGGGTGAAGCTGCGCTTCCCCTGGCTCGACGACATGTACATCAGCGACTGGACCCGTACCGTGCAGTTCGGCGGGTTCAAGGGCGGCGGCATCATCGCGCCCGACGCCGGGGACGAGGTGCTGGTGGGCTTCGACCGCGGCGCCCTGGACCACCCGTTCGTGATCGGCGGCCTCTACAACGGCAAGGACAAACCGGGCAGGAACGACGTCCAGCCGTACGACCGCACCAGCGGCCGGGCCGTCCGGCACACGCTGGCCGACCGCAACCGCAACCGGGTCGACCTGCTCGACGAGCGGGTGGGCGGCAAGCGCGGTGTGCGGATCAGCAGCGGCGACGACCGGCTGACCATCAACCTGGACCGCACCAAGACCGAGATCACCGTCGACAGCAAGGGCTCCGTCACCATCAAGGGGACCCGCTCGGTCTCCGTCGAGGCGGGGAAGGACCTGTCGCTCAAGGCGGGCGGGAAGATCTCGATCATGAGCGGTGGGATACTCGACCTGACAGGGTCGATCATCAACGCCAAGGCCGCCGGTGCGCTCAACATGGAAGCGGGCGGCGAACTGGGCATGAACGTCGGCGGCCTGATGGCCATCGACGCCGCCGGCAGCATCCAGATGAACGCGCTCGCGGAAATCGGCATCAAGGCCATCAGGGTGGATTTGCTGGGCCTCGTCTTCGCCAACGACATCCCGGTGGTCTGACATGGCAGAGCAATTCGTCGGCACCGGCTGGGCGTTCCCGCTCCGTATCGGACCCACCGGCGGCATCGCGATGGTCAGCGGGGAGCGGGAGGTCGAGGAGGCGATCCGGCTCGTCCTGGCCACCGCGCCGGGTGAGCGGCCGATGCGCCCCGACTTCGGCTGCGCCATCCACGACATGGTCTTCGCCCCGGTCAACGAGGCGACAGCCGGCCGGATCCAGCACGAGGTGTTCGTGAGCCTCGACCGCTGGGAGCCGCGTATCGAGGTGGAGGACGTGGAGGTGAGCGCCGGGGACCAGCAGGGGGTGCTGTTCATCGACGTCCGGTACTCGATCCGCGGCACCAACAACCCGCGCAGCCTGGTCTTCCCCTTCTACACGATTCCCTCCCACGACGAGCCGTCCTCGGATGCGGGACCGGCCACCGAAAGCGAACGCTGATGGCACTGCCCTCTCCCCACCTCGACGACCGCCGCTTCCAGCAGTTCGTCGACGACGCCAAGCGCTACATCCAGCAGCGCGCCCCGGAGTGGACGGACCACAACGTGTCCGACCCCGGCGTCACGCTCGTCGAGACGGTCGCCCACATGGCCGACCAGATCGTGTACCGGCTCAACCGCGTCCCCGAGAAGAACCACCTGGCCTTCCTGGACCTCATCGGGATCACCCTCTTCCCGCCGTCGGCCGCCCGTACCGATGTCACTTTCTGGCTGTCGGCGCCGCTGGACGAGGCGGTCCGGCTGCCCGAGGGCACCGAGGTCGCCACCGCCCGCACCGAGAGCGAGGAGGCGGTGGTCTTCGCGACCGAGCGCGAACTCACCGTGTTCTCCTGCGAGCTGGCGTACCTCGTGGTCCAGCGCCAGGGCGAGGCGGCCGCCGACCGTACGTCCGAGCTGGCCGAGGCCAAGGACCTGCTCTGCTTCTCCGAGTCGCCGCAGCCCGGCGACTGCCTGATGTTCGGGCTCACCGCGGCCGTGCCGCACTGTGCGGTGGCGCTGACCCTCGACAGCCGTGTCGACGGTGTCGGTGTCGACCCGCGGCAGCCCCCGCTGATCTGGGAGGCGTGGACCGAGGACGGCTGGACGGCCTGCGAGGTCGACCGGGACGGCACCGGCGGTCTCAACCGCCCCGGCGAGGTCGTCCTGCACGTCCCCGGCGGCCACACCCGGTCCCGCTCCGGGCGCCGTGAGGCGGGCTGGCTGCGCTGCCGGGTCACCGAACCCGCCGCCGGGCAGCCCTTCTACACGACGTCGCCCACCGTGCGGTCGGCCGAGGCGTTCACCATCGGGGGCACCACCGGAGCCGTGCACGCGGAGACCGTGCGGGACGAGGCGCTGGGGGAGTCCACCGGGCTGCCCGGCCAGCAGCTGCGGCTCGCCGCGGCCCCGGTCGTCGGTGACGTACCGCCGCTGAACCTCCAGATCGCCGAGCGCGACGGCTGGGTCGACTGGCATGTCGTCCCGCACTTCGCCGCATCCGGCCCCGACGACCGGCACCTGACCCTGGACGCGGCCACCGGCGAGATCGCCTTCGGCCCCTCCGTACGGGAGCAGGACGGCACCCTGCGGCAGTACGGCGCGGTGCCGCCGAAGGGCGCCGTCATACGCGCCCGCAGCTACCGGACCGGCGGCGGCCGGGCGGGCAACGTCGCCCGGGGCGCCGTGCAGGTGCTGCGCAACTCCGTCCCGTACGTCTCCGAGGTCATCAACCGCGAGGCGGCCAGAGGCGGGGTGGACGGGGAGACCGTCGCGGAGGCCAAGGCCCGCGCCCCGATCACGCTGCGCGCCCAGGACCGTGCGGTGACCCTGCGCGACTACGAGGAGCTGGCCCGGCGCGCCGCCCCGGAGACCGCCCGTATCACCTGTCTCGAAGGCAAGTCGGACGAGCACGGCGCCCATGCCGTACGGGTCCTGGTCGTGCCGCAGGCGGTGCCGGACGCGGGCGGCTGGCTGCGCTTCGAGCAGCTCGTGCCCGGCGACGCGCTGCTGGAGCGGATCACCCGCTACCTCGACGAGCGGCGGCTGCTCGGCACCCGGCTGGCCGTGGGGCCGCCCTACTACCAGGGCGTCACGGTCGTCGCGACCCTGCACGCGTTCCGCGGCGCGGACGTCGACAAGGTGCGGCGGCAGGCGCACGAGGCGCTCTACCGGCATCTCGACCCGCTGACCGGCGGGGCGCACGGCACGGGGTGGCCGTTCGGGCGCCCGGTGCAGTCCGGCGAGGTCTTCGCGGTCCTCCAGCGGGTGCCGGGTGTGGAGCTGGTGGACGAGGTGCTGCTGCACCCGGCCGACCCGCTGACCGGCAAGCGCGGTGACCCGACCGAGCGGATCGACCTCGAAGCACCCGCCCTGGTCTTCTCGTTCGACCACCGGGTCCGGGTCATCGGGGACGGGTCATGAGGGGCTCCGTCGACGGGCTGGGCTCATCGGCGCCGCTGGGCCTGATGCTCCCCGCGGTCTTCGCCGACGACGAGCTGGCACAGCACTTCGTCGCCGGTCTCGACGAGGTGCTCGCCCCGATCCACAACGTCCTCGACTGCCTCGACTCGTACTTCATGCCGTCGCTCGCGCCCGCCGACTTCACCCGCTGGCTCGCGGAGTGGGTCGGCGCCGAGACGGACGGCGCCGAGCGCACCGGCGGGCCCGAGGGTGAGGCCGCGCTGCGGGCCGCCGTGGCCGCCGCCGCCCATCTGCACCGCATCCGTGGCACCCGGCGGGGTCTGGCCGAGGTGGTCCGGCTGACGTTCGGCGTCGAGCCGGAGATCACCGAGAGCGGTGCGGCCGACTGGGACGCCCGCCCGCTCGGCCCCGTCCCCGGCGACCGCCGTCCGCGGCTGCACGTGTCGCTGGCGCTGCCGCATCCGGCCCCCGGCGACCAGCACCGTCTGGAGAGCCTCGTCGAGGCCGCCCGCCCCGCCCACATGCCCTTCACGGTCCAGGTGACCGCGGCCGAAAGGACCGGCAAATGACTCCTCAGCCCTCAGGTGCCGACCCGGGACAGACGCGGGAGCGGACCCGTGCCTGCGTCGAGTGCGGTACGCCTTCGACGCCCGGCCACTCCTTCTGCGAGGGTTGCGGCGCGGTCCTCAGCTGGTCACCCGCCAAATCGTCCGCCGATGCCCCGGAACCGGCCCCGGAACCGGCCGCCCCGGACGAGGACGACGAGCCGAGCACCGTGCCGGTCCCGGCGGTACGGGACGGCGGCCGCGGGTCACAGGACACACCGGGCGCACCCGGCGCGGCGGCCCCCGGCGGCAACGGCCCGGCGGCCCCGGCCGCGGACCGCCCGGCCCAGGACCGTCCCGCCCAGGACCGCCCGGCCCAGGCCAGTCCGGCTCCGGGGGGCGCGGCCCCGGGCTCCGCTCCCGCCGCGTACCACGCCCCCTACGACGCCCCGTACAACTCGGCCCCGTACAGCGCCGCTTCGCAGACCGCGGACCCGTACAACGCCGCCCCGGCAGGCGCCGGTCCGGCCCACGGCGGCCAGGCCCCCGCGGCGCCGGGCACCCCTCCCGGCACGCCCGGGTCCGACTGGGACCCGCACGCCGAGCGGGAGGAGGCGGCCCGTGCCGCGGCGGCGGCTGCCGCGAACGACCGGGCCCGCGCCCTGCTCGTCCCCGTGGCCGACCCGGAAGGGCGCACACCGGACGCCCCGTCCGTCGCTCCCGTGCTGCCGGGCCGCCCGGACGCCGCCCGCCCGCTCGTCCAGGCCCCGGCCGCCGAGCCGGACGGGGCGGGCGGCTACGCCTGCCCGTGGTGCGCCACCGGCAACAGGCCCGACCGTCACTACTGCCGCCGTTGTGGCATGAGCATGGCATCGAGCCCGGAGGGTCCGGCCAGGCTCCCGTGGTGGCGCAGGCTGCGCGCCGGGAACCGCGAGGTGCCGTGGGCCGGTGACCGGCCCCGGCTGCGCGGCGGCTTCGGCCGGGTGCTGAGCTGGGTGGCGGGTCTGGCGGCCCTCGGGCTCGTCATCTGGGGCGCGCTCAACACCGGTGCGGCGGTCCACGCGATCGGCGACCACTTCGCCAAGCGCCACCCCCTCACGCCCGACCACTACAAGGCGTCCCGCTCCTTCGCCGGTCACGGCGAAAAATATGCCTTCGACGAGCTGAACAACACCTACTGGGAGCCCGGCGTCTCGCAGGACGGCCGCGGGGAATGGCTGGAGGCCAGCTTCCAGGACCCGGTCCGGATGCTCAACATCATCATCACGCCCGGTATCTCCGTCCAGGCCGCCGACCTCTCGAAGGCCGCCAGGCCGCACCGGATCGACGCCGAGATCACCCAGGCCAACGGCAAGGTCATCGAGCGCCACCTCAACCTCGACCAGGGCAGCGGGCCGCAGACCATCGACTTCCGGGTCGGGACGGTCTCATCGGTCCGCTTCATCCTGCGCAGCGCCTACGGGATCTCGAACAAGAAGCAGGTCTCGATCGCCGAGATCGAGTTCTTCGGACGCACCGGAGGCACTTCCTGAAGCACCCTGGACGGCCCTGTGCCGTCCCGTGACAGCAGTGAGGCCACCCGGGCGGTTACCGGGTGGCCTCACTGCTGTGCGGCGCGCGGGGAGCCCCAGGGGGCCCGAGGCTGCGGCACAGTGCTCGGATCGTGCCGCGCTCGGATCGTGCCGCAGCTGCTTCAGATCGTGCCGAGCTTCAGGAGCAGCAGCAGGGCGATCAGCTGGATCGACGAGGCGGCCAGCGCCTTCGGCCACGGCAGATCGTGCGACTTGCTCACCATCGAGGTGAACAGCGCGCCCGCCGCGAGCCAGGTCACCCAGCCCAGCACCTGGACGAAGCCGTTCTCGCCGCCCAGGAAGAGCGCGAAGAGCAGCCGCGGCGCGTCCGTGATCGACATGATCAGCATGGAGAGGCCCACGGTCGGCTGCCATGAGCCGTCGCCGCCGAGCTGACGGGCCAGCGTATGGGTCACCGCGCCCAGCAGCAGACCGCCGATGACGAAGGCGACACCGGTCGTCAGGACGTACGGAACGGCGTTGGCCAGCGTCGCGTGGACCGCGTCCTCACGGGCCTGGTCGAAGCCGAAGAGGGCGAGCAGCCCGTAGACGAACGTGACGGTCAGCGCCGGGCCCCACACCTTGTGGTCGCGCATCTGCCAGAAGGTCGGCCCCGGGCGCATGACGATGCCGCTCAGCAGCTCCTTCCAGTGCAGCCGAGGCCCCACGGGCGGTGCGGCGCTCTGTCCTGCGCGGTAGGTGTTGCCGTCGCCGTACGGGTCATCGCCGATGCTGAAGGCCTGCGTGTGACCGGGGTTGTCCGCGCTGTTCGCGTACGGGTCGGCGGGCGGCCCGCCGTACCCGGCCTGCCCGCCCTGGTACGGATCGCCCGGCCCCTGCCCGTACCCCTGGCCCGGGTACGGCTCTCCGAAGTACTCGGGCTCCCCGTACGGCTGCCGGCCCTGCGGGGGCCACTGGGGCTGCTGCGCACGCGGGGGCGCCGACCGGGGCGCGGCGGTGCCGCCGTACGGCGGAGGCGGCGGTGCCTGCCTGCCGTACGGCTGCTGCTGCGAGCCCCGCTGCTGCTGCCGCTGCGGGTTCTGTTGGGAGGTGCGGTTGTCCCGGCCGCGTCCGATCCTGAATCCAGCCACGCTTTCGAACGTACCCGCTCCCGCCCGGCCGGGGGCCCGACCTGGGAGAACGGGCCGGGCTTTGCGGCCGAGCTGTGACATCCCCTGGCCGTGTCCGGGGCGCGCGGGCGCCTCCCGGAAGGGTGCGGGGCACGCGAAAGGGCCGGGACCGCCCGGAGGCGGAACCGGCCCCTGCCGCGTACCGCGTTACTTCACCGGCTCGGGCTCCGGTGCGTCCTCGTCGGCCTGGTCGTCCGCCGGGTCCGCGGGAAGCTTCACCGAGTCGAGCAGCAGCTGCGCCACATCGACGACCTGGAGCGATTCCTTCGCCTTGCCGTCGTTCTTCTTGCCGTTGACCGAGTCGGTCAGCATCACCAGGCAGAACGGGCAGGCGGTGGAGACGATGTCCGGGTTGAGCGAGAGGGCCTCGTCGACGCGCTCGTTGTTGACGCGCTTGCCGATGCGCTCCTCCATCCACATCCGGGCGCCGCCGGCCCCGCAGCAGAAGCCGCGCTCCTTGTGCCGGTGCATCTCCTCGCTCCGCAGTCCCGGCACCTTGGCGATGATCTCGCGCGGCGGTGTGTAGACCTTGTTGTGGCGGCCCAGGTAGCAGGGGTCGTGATACGTGATCAGACCCTCGACCGGGGTGACGGGGATGAGCCTGCCCTCGTCGATGAGGTGCTGGAGCAGCTGGGTGTGGTGGATGACCTCGTACTCGCCGCCGAGCTGCGGGTACTCGTTGGCGATGGTGTTGAAGCAGTGCGGGCAGGTCGCGACGATCTTCTTCGAAGCCTTCGGCTTCTTGGTGCTCTCGTCCTCGCCGTACGCCATGTTCAGCATCGCGACGTTCTCCTGGCCGAGCTGCTGGAAGAGCGGCTCGTTGCCCAGGCGGCGGGCGGAGTCACCCGTGCACTTCTCGTCGCCGCCCATGATCGCGAACTTGACGCCCGCGATGTGCAGCAGCTCCGCGAAGGCCTTGGTGGTCTTCTTCGCCCGGTCCTCCAGGGCGCCCGCGCAGCCGACCCAGTAGAGGTAGTCGACCTCGGTGAGGTCCTCGACGTCCTTGCCGACGACCGGGACCTCGAAGTCGACCTCCTTGGTCCACTCGATGCGCTGCTTCTTGGCGAGCCCCCAGGGGTTGCCCTTCTTCTCCAGGTTCTTGAGCATCGTGCCCGCCTCGGACGGGAACGCGGACTCGATCATCACCTGGTAGCGGCGCATGTCGACGATGTGGTCGATGTGCTCGATGTCGACCGGGCACTGCTCCACGCAGGCACCGCAGGTGGTGCAGGACCACAGCACGTCCGGGTCGATGACGCCGTTCTCCTCCAGCGTGCCGATCAGCGGGCGCTCGGCCTCGGCGAGCGCCTCGGCGGGCACGTCCTTCAGCTGCTCATCGGTGGCCTGCTCCTCGCCCTCCATGTTCTTGCCGCCGCCTGCGAGCAGATACGGCGCCTTGGCGTGCGCGTGGTCGCGCAGCGACATGATCAGGAGCTTCGGCGAGAGGGGCTTGCCGGTGTTCCAGGCGGGGCACTGCGACTGGCAGCGTCCGCACTCCGTGCAGGTGGAGAAGTCCAGCAGGCCCTTCCAGGAGAAGTGCTCGACCTGCGAGACACCGAACACGTCGTCCTCGCCCGGGTCCTCGAAGTCGATCTCCTGGCCGGCCGAGGTCATCGGCAGCAGCGCGCCGAGCGCCGTGGAGCCGTCCGCCCTGCGCTTGAACCAGATGTTAGGGAAGGCGAGGAAGCGGTGCCAGGCGACACCCATGTCCGTCTTGAGCCCGACGACGATCATCCAGATGAAGGACGTGCCGATCTTGATCATCGCGGTCAGGTAGACCATGTTCTGCAGCGTGCCCACGCTGGTCCCGCGGAACGCCGCGACCAGCGGGTACGACAGGAAGTACGCGGCGTCGTAGCCGTGCACCCCGGCCAGGGCGCCCTCCAGGCCGCGCAGCGAGTAGATCGCCAGGCCGATGATGAGGATGACGGCCTCGACGAAGTACGCCTGGCCGAAGTTCGAGCCCGCGAACCGGGACTTGCGGCCCGGCCGGTCCGGCTTCGAGAGCTGGCGGATCACGATCAGCGTGAGGATGCCGAGCGTCGTCATCACACCGATGAACTCGACGAACATCTCGTACGGCAGCCAGTGGCCGATGACCGGCAGCACCCAGTCGGCCTTGAAGAGCTGGCCGAGTGCGTTGAGCAGGGTCAGCACGAGCGAGAAGAACCCGACCGCGACGAACCAGTGCGCGAACCCGACGATGCCCCAGCGGTTCATCCGGGTATGGCCGAGGAACTCCCTGACCACCGTGATCGTCCGCTGGGCCGGTTCATCGGTACGGGTGCCCGCGGGCACGTTCTGACCGAGCCGCACATAGCGGTAGATCTGGGCGATGGCTCGGGCGAACAGCGCGACACCGACCACGGCGAGTACCAGCGACACAATGATCGCGGCGAGTTGCATGGGGGCTCCTCGGGCCTGCGAGGTGGGGATCCGCTGGGGGTCCAGCGGTGACAGTGATTCTCAAGTGATTACTAAGCAGTAACTTAATGCAGTCCGTGCTGAGAGTACCCACTTATCCCACTGCGATGTACCGGAGCAGGCGGTGATCTGCGTCGCTCAGGGTCCCCTCATCGGATGTCTGCCGTCCAATCGTGTTACTCACCGCATAGTGGTGCATAACGAACTAGCTTGTGGATCGTTCGAGCTGGATGCCCGGGTGGCATCACCCCGATACCGCAACCGATGGACGGCGCATGAGCCAGGCGATCTCCCGCACCGACGGCCCCGACGACCTGCCCGCCCACGGCCTCCCCGCCGGAGACGCCGCTGCCCACGGCGTTCCTGCCCAGGGCCTTCCCGCCGGAGACTTCCCGGCCCACGGCGTTCCGGCCCACGGCGTTCCGGCCCGCGGCGTTCCGGCCCGCGGCCTGCCGCCCACCGTCCGCTGCGCCGGAATCCCGCTCACCCCGCTCGCCCCGGCAGCGGCCGCGGAAGCGCTCGTACGTCTCGCCGTGCGGGGCGCCGCTGCGGACGTCCACCTCTGCGGGGCCGCCACTTTCGCCCACGCCGACCGGGACCCCGCACTCCGGCGGCTGCTGCGCTCGGCCGCGCTCGGCCTGCCCGCCGGGCGGGGCCCGGCGTGGGCGGTGCGGCACGGCGGACGGCCGGTGGCACCGGTGTACGGGACGGACCTGCTGCTCGACACCGTCAGAGCCGGGCTGCGCGAGGGCCTCAGCCACTATCTGCTCGGAGCGGAGGAGCCCGGGGCGTACGGACCGGCCGCGGCGGCCCGGCAGCCGGCCGGCGACGGGCCGACCGCCGCGCTGCTGGTGCGCTACCCCGGCGCCCGGGTCGCGGGCGCAGGACCGCTGCCGGGCCGGGGAGCCACCGCCGAGGTCTGGGCGGCGACGGTGGACCGCGTCCGGGAGAGCGGCGCCCGGATCGTCTGGATCAGCGGGTCCGACACCGCCCGGCAGCACAGCGCGGCCGCCCGCCTCGCCGCCGCACACCCCGCGGTGTACGTCGCGGCGGGCCCGGCCTTCGCCCTCGTCCGCGGTGGCCGGGCGCCGTTGCGGACGCGGTGGCGGCGGGGGGCGGCCGAGGTGCGGAACCAGGTGGGCTTCCTGCGGGCCGCGGCCCGGGGGAAGGCCCGGGGCCGCGGCCCGTACCGCGAACTCGCCCAGCTCCTCGCCGACGCCGAGATCGACCTCGTCCTGGACACGGGTCCGGACGCCGGGGCGTACCGGGCGGGGCTGCGCCGGGCCGGATACCGGGGGCGCGTGGTCTCGTTCGAGGTGCTGCCCGTACCGCGCGGGCAGCTGCTGCGGTGCGCGGCGGACGACCCCGGGTGGTCCGTACTCCCGTACGCGCTGGGCGACGGGCGCGGCCCCGGGGGCGGTCACCGGCTGGACCTGCTGTGGGAGGCGGTGACCGCGCCGGGCGAGCGGCTGTTCGTACGGCTGCGGGCGCCGGGCCACGAGGAGCGGCTGCTCGAAGGGGCCGGGGCGTACGCGGCCGAGTGTGTCGGCCTCCAGACGCGGGGGGAGCGCCCCGGCCCGCTGCCCGGCTACACGGCGGTGCCGTCGCCGGTGCCGGGCGACACGGTGCTGTTCCGGCGCGGGTGAGGCGCCCGGCCACCGTACGTACGGATGCCGAGGGCGCGTGAGGGCGGACATCGTGAGGGCGGACATGAAGAGGCCCTGGTAGCGGCTTGCGCTGCTACCAGGGCCTCTTCACTGCTCCACCGGGACATCAGTGTCCGGAGGTCGGAGGAGCGTCGGTGGTCAGCGACCGTTACCGGCGCCGTTGCCCGAGAGGATCGGGATGTTGTCCAGGAGGTGCGACAGGGCCTCGTCACCCTTGGCCTGGGTGGAGTTCTCGGTGCACTGCTGGGTCTGCGGCGAGGACAGGATCGGGATGTCCTGGACGGAGATCGGGACCACGCCGACGAGCGAGCCGAGGTTGGCCTTGGCCGGGAGGGCGATGCAGGGCTTGTTCAGCGAACCCTGGATCAGGCCGATCTGCGGGCTCATGTTGCCGTACGTGGCGGAGTTGCCGAACGCCTGCTGGGCACCGTTGCCACTCAGCGACGTAGTGCTGTCGCCGTGGCCGACAGCCATGGCCGGCGACGCCATCATCGCGCCCGCGCCTGCCATCGTGAGGGTGGCCGCCGCAGTGGCCATAGCCTTCTTGATCATTTCGCGTCCTTCTGTTGTGCACGAGTGCCCGCTTCCGGAGCGCTCTGATCAACTGCCGGACCGCCGATTGGTTCCGGCGCTTCACTCATATGGCTTCTTGTCGCGGGCGTGCGGGAAGCGGGTTGACGCACCACGCCGGCCAGGTTTTCCGCCGTTGGGCCGAACAGGTTCCATGGGCCAACCGGCCGTGTCGCGGCGCGCCGGCGTTCGTTGCGCATCGAGTGGGTCCTGATTCAGGGCACAACATCGAAGAGAAGGTGCGACTCCCATGAACACTGCCAAGAAGGCAGCTCTCGTCCTTGCCACCGCGGGCCTCGCCGCCGGCGGCGCCCCCGGCCCCCGGGTCGCCCACGCCGGCGCCCGGGGTGGGGCCGGGGGGGCGCCCGGGGGGCGCGCCGGCCACCAGGTGGGGGGGATTATAAACATAGGGGTCAACGTCTGCGGCAACACCGTCGACGTCATCGGTCTGCTGAACCCGGCGTTCGGCAACACCTGCATCAACAAGTGACACCCTGATCCGGCCGGACCGGTGACATCCGGTC
>NZ_JBHYWP010000135.1:0-19096 GCF_042751845.1 Streptomyces sp. NPDC059398
CACCCTGACCGGGTGGCCGCCCTCCGTTCTGTGCTCCGTACTTTGCGCTTGGGGTTACTTGCCCTTCGCGGCTTCCTTGAGCTTCGAGCCCGCGGAGACCTTCACGCTGTAGCCGGCGGGGATGTTGATCGGGTCGCCGGTCTGCGGGTTACGCGCGGTGCGAGCGGCACGGTGGGTGCGCTCGAAGGTCAGGAAGCCGGGGATGGTGACCTTCTCGTCGCCCTTGGCGACGATCTCGCCGACGGTCTCGGCGAGAGCGGCCAGAACGGCGTCGGCGTCCTTACGGGTCACCTCGGCACGATCGGCCAGGGCGGCCACCAGCTCACTGCGGTTCATGTTGTTACTCCCGTGTTCTTCTTGCCTGTAAGGCGTGAGATCGAAGCCGATGCTGCCAGGGCCCTAGGACAGTCCCCGGACCCGGGTCTGACGTCAGACCCTCGCGCCCGAATATGCATCCTGCCCCCACCAACGGCGGGAAAGCCAATCCGGCACTCACCGGAGTCACACGAACGCGTCACTGTCCCGGGACGGTGACGCTCCGTCGACTCCGTGAAACCCGGCTGTGGGCGCCCGGGGGCTCATTTCCCGCCACCCTAGAGGGGCGTTCGGGGCCGTGAGTCCCGCGACGCGCCGGGCGTCAGGCGGACGTGGGCGCCGTCACGGTCACACCGGCGGCCTTCGCGGCCGAGCGGACCGCTCCCGCGACCGCCCCGGCGACCTTGTCGTTGAAGACGGAGGGGATGATGTAGTTGGCGTTGAGCTCGTCCGCGCCGACGACATCGGCGAGCGCGCCCGCCGCCGCGAGCATCATCTCCGTGTTGACCGTACGGGACTGGGCGTCGAGCAGACCGCGGAAGACGCCCGGGAAGACCAGCACGTTGTTGATCTGGTTCGGGAAGTCCGAGCGGCCGGTGGCCACAACTGCCGCCGTCTGACGGGCGATCGCCGGGTCGACCTCGGGGTCGGGGTTCGCGAGCGCGAACACGATCGCGCCGTCCGCCATCGCCGCGACGTCCTCGCCGCCCAGCACGTCGGGGGCCGAGACACCGATGAAGATGTCCGCGCCGACCACGGCCTCCTTCAACGTGCCCGTCACGCCTTCGGGGTTGGTGTTGTCGGCGATCCAGCGCAGCGGCGACTCGGGCTCGGCGTCGACCAGGTCCTTGCGGCCCGCGTGCACCACACCGTGGATGTCGGCGACGACCGCGTGCTTGACACCCGCGGCCAGCAGCAGCTTCAGAATGGCCGTACCGGCCGCTCCGGCACCGGACATGACCACCCGGACCTCGCTGAACTCCTTGTCCACCACGCGCAGCGCGTTGGTCAGCGCGGCCAGCACGACGATCGCGGTGCCGTGCTGGTCGTCGTGGAAGACCGGGATGTCCAGGGCCTCGCGCAGCCGGGCCTCGATCTCGAAGCAGCGGGGCGCCGAGATGTCCTCCAGGTTGATGCCGGCGAAGCCGGGCGCGATGGCCTTGACGATCTCCACGATCGCGTCGGAGTCCTGGGTGTCCAGGCAGAGCGGCCAGGCGTCGATCCCGGCGAAGCGCTTGAAGAGGGCCGCCTTGCCCTCCATGACCGGCAGGGCGGCCTTCGGGCCGATGTTGCCGAGGCCCAGGACCGCGGAGCCGTCCGTCACCACTGCAACGGAGTTGCGCTTGATGGTGAGCCGACGGGCGTCCTCGGGGTTGTCCGCGATCGCCATGCAGACGCGGGCCACACCCGGCGTGTAGACCATCGAGAGGTCGTCACGGTTGCGGATGGGGTGCTTGGACGCCATCTCGATCTTGCCGCCGAGGTGCATCAGGAACGTACGGTCGGAGACCTTCCCGAGCTCGACCCCCTCGATGCCCTTGAGCTGCTGGACGATCTGGTCGGCGTGGTCGGTGGAGGAAGCGGCGATGGTGACGTCGATCCGCAGCTTCTCGTGGCCGGATGCGGTGACGTCGAGGCCGGTGACCGAGCCGCCTGAGGACTCCACGGCCGTGGTGAGCTGGCTGACCGCGGTCCCGCTCGCGGGGACCTCCAGACGCGCCGTGATCGAGTACGAGACGCTGGGCGCCGTTGCCATGGCCGACTTCCTTTGCTTTTCCCTGGTTGTTCGGTAAAACGCATCCGATGGTCGCACCTACCAGCCAGTAGCTGGTAATGGGACCTCCGATTCGGAAAGTGTTTTCCACCATACGAGAAACGTCCTGGTCGGGGAAGCCCCAGGGACGTACGGTCCGCAGAAAGTTGCGCGGACCCGCCCGGAAACAGAAAAAGTCCGCACCACCCGGGGGTGGTGCGGACCTTCTTCAGTCACGGTCTAGGTGACACCGGCCCGCCATGCTCGCCTCGCGGCAAGTGGTCGCTCGAAGCGACGAAGGTTGGGCCCGGGGGCTTGGATCGAGCCGGTGTCACGTCCAGATTAACAAACCACCCGGGAAAGTGATTCCCCTCCGGCACATTGACTCCGGGCCCGTCACCCGGACCCCCGGGCATGAGACGGCCGGACCCCCGGCGAGCTGCGCTGTCAGTCCCGCAGCAGATCCGGTACGCCGTCGCCGTCCGGCGCGTCGCCCGCCGCCGAGACCACCGTGAGCTGCTGCGTGGCACGGGTCAGCGCCACGTACAGCACCCGCAGCCCGGCCGGTGACTCGTCCGCGATCTCCGCGGGCGACACCACGACCGTGGCGTCGTACTCAAGCCCCTTCGCCTCCAGGCTGCCCAGCGCCACCACCCGGTCCCCGAGACCGGACAGCCACTTCCTGGCCTGATCGCGACGGTTCATGGCGACCACCACACCGACCGTCCCGTCGACCCGGTCGAGCAGCAGCCGGGCCTCCTCACGCACCGTGCCCGCCAGATCCCCGTCCGGGACGACGGCGAAGCGCGGCTCGACGCCGGTGGAGCGGACCGCCGACGGCGACTCCATGCCCGGCATGGCCAGCGCGAGCACCTTCGCCGCCAGCTCGGCGATCTCCGCCGGATTGCGGTAGTTGACGGTCAGTGTGAAGCGGCGGCGCGGGCGCGCGCCGAGCGCCTCGTCGCGGGCGGCGGCAGCCTCGTCGGGGGCCGACCACGACGACTGGGCCGCGTCGCCCACGACCGTCCAGGTCGCCTGACGGCCCCTGCGGCCGACCATCCGCCACTGCATGGGCGTCAGGTCCTGGGCCTCGTCGACGATGACATGCGCGTACTCGGTGCGCTCCTGGGCCAGCCGGTCGGCCCGCTCCCACTGGGTCTCCTCGCGCTGCGGCATCAGCTCGTCAAGACCGGTGAGCTGATCCAGCGGGTCGTACTCCCGCTTCTTCCTCGGACGGTGCGGTGTGCCGAGCAGCGCCTGGAGCTCGTCGAGGAGCGCCACATCGTGCACCGAGAGGGTCTCGCGCCGCAGCGAGCGGGCCAGCTTGCGCACCTCGCCCTGGTTGAGCACCCGGCGGGCCCAGCGGCCGAGCCTGCGCTCGTCCGCCATCGCGGCGAGCACCCCGCGCGGGGTCAGCTCGGGCCACCAGGCGTCCAGGAAGTCGGTGAAGCTGTCCTCGCTCGACACGTCGTCGTCGAAGGACGACCGCAGCTCGGCGGCGAGTTCCGGATCGCTCGCGTACGAGGAGGCGCCCCGGGACCGGCCGCCCGACTTGGCCCACAACGCGTCGAGCAGCAGCTTCCTGGCGCGCGGGCGCAGCAGGTTGACGGGCGCGGTGCCGCCGAGGACGTTCTGCCGGATACGCCGGAGCTCGTCGGCCTCCAGCTCGAGCCGGCCGCCGAAGACGACCACCCGCAGCCGGTCGGGGGTGGCGGGGGACGGTGTGTCCCGCGGCTCCTCCCGCTCGCCGGACTGCTCGCCGGACTGCTCGCCGGACTGCTGGTCCGGGTCGCCGAAGGACAGCTGCTCGTCCCCCGCGCGGCCGCCGGGACCGCCGCCCCGGGTCCGCTGCCGTACCGGACGCTGCGCCGGGTTCTCCAGCGCCCCGCGTGCCGCCTTCCGCAGCACCTGGAGCATCCGCGACGAGCCCTTGATCCGGGCGACGGCCGGATCGTCGTACGCCGTCGCCTCCGCGCCGTCCACCAGCGAGCCGACCGCGCGGATCGCGACCTGGCCCTCCTCGCCGAGCGAGGGCAGCACGCCCTCGGTGTACGCCACGAGCAGCGGCGTCGGCGAGACGATCAGGATGCCGCCCGCGTACTTGCGGCGGTCCTGGTAGAGCAGGTACGCGGCACGGTGCAGCGCCACGGCCGTCTTGCCGGTGCCGGGCCCGCCGGACACCTCGGTGACGGATGCCGCCGGCGCCCGGATCACCAGGTCCTGCTCGGCCTGGATGGACGAGACGATGTCCCGCATGGTGTGGCTGCGGGCCTGCCCGAGCGCGGCCATCAGCGCGCCGTCCCCGACGACGGCCAGCGGGGCGCCGTCGAGCGAGGCGGTCAGCTCGGGGCGCATCAGGTCGTCCTCGACGCCGAGGACCTTGCGGCCCTTGGAGCGGACGACCCTGCGGCGTACGACCCGGCCGGGGTCGACCGGGGTCGAGCGGTAGAAGGGCGCGGCGGCCGGGGCCCGCCAGTCGATGACCAGCGGCGAGTAGTCGGAGTCCAGAACCCCGATACGGCCGATGTGCAGGGTCTCGGCGACATCGGCGGTGTCGTCGGGGCGTACGGCGTCGTCGGCCGGCTCGACGGCGGTGTACGCGCCGTCCGGGCCCTTCTTGCCGTCCTTGCCCTGGAGCAGGTCGATACGTCCGAAGAGGAAGTCCTCGAACTCGTTGTTGAGGCGGTTGAGATGGATACCGGCCCGGAAGACCTGGGCGTCCCGCTCGGCGAGCGCGCCCGGCGTGCCGACCTGGCCGCGCTGGGCGGCGTCGTTCATGAGGAACTCAGCCTCGTGGATCTTCTCCTCAAGGCGTCGGTACACCTGATCGAGGTGCTCCTGCTCGGTCGCGATCTCGCGGTCCCTGACCGAGTCGACAGCGGCGTCCTGCGCGGCCACTGAGGCCCCCTTCTTGCATTCATTGGGCGACCGTCAACCCTATGCGAAGGGGGAGCGTATGTCAGGCGCCGTTCCGTCGGCGTTACGGCCGGCGTCCCGCCGGTGTTCCTCCGGCGTTCCCCGGGCGTGCTGCGGCTCCCCCTCAGGTGCGGGCCGCCACGGCCGCCCTGCGGCGGTGGCGGGCGACCCGTTCGCGGTTGCCGCAGACCTCGCTGGAGCACCAGCGTCGGCGGTGTCCCCGGGAGGTGTCCAGATAGAGCCGCCGGCAGTTGTCGCCCTCGCACTGGCGCAGCAGCGCGCGGGCCCCCGGGTCGGTGAGCAGCTCGACGGCGTCCCGGGCGACGGCCGCGAGCAGGGCGTCACGCTCGGGCGCGGCGGCCAGTTCCCTGACGAGGCCGCCGCCCTCACCGCGTACCGCCCGGAGCCCCGGAGGCGGGCCCGCCGCACGGGCGTTGACCTCCGCCAGCGCCCGCTCCGCCGGGCGCCCCGCGACCTCGGCCCGTACCAACTCGGCCACATGGGAACGGAGTTCGGTGAAGGCATGCAGCCAGTCGGCGCCGGGGGCCGGGATCGGGGTGCCGACCGGGACCAGTCCGGCGCCGGTCAGCCAGGCGGCCAGCCGCCGCCCGCAGTCGAGTTGTTCAACGGAATCCGTCCCTGTCGCCACCAGGTCCAGGCAGATGCGCCCGGAGTCGAACCGCAGCTCGTACGCGTGCGAACCCATACCTCTTACAGTGCCCAGTCACGTGCCGTGCCGTAACCCCGCCGGTGAGGGTTGCCGGAACACGCACGTGCCTGATCGCGCACGGCGACCGGATCCCGCACGGCCGGAATCCCTTACCGCCGGGCTCAGTTGCGGTCGTGCAGGATCCGCTGGAAGAGCCGGTGGTCGCGCCACTCGCCGTTGATGTGCAGATAGCGGGGCGCCACCCCGTAGGACTCGAAGCCGCACTTGGTGAGCACCCGCTGCGAGGCAACGTTGTCGAGCAGCGTCCCGGCCTCGACGCGGTGCAGCCCGAGCTCGTCGCGGGCGATCCGGCAGACCTCATCGACCGCACCGGACGCCACCCCGCGGCCTGTGCAGCCCGCGTCCACCCAGTAGCCGACGACCGCGCTGCAGAGCGGTCCGAGGATGATGTTGTTGAGGGTGATGGTCCCCACGATGTCCCCGGTGCCGGTCTCCTCCAGGACCCAGGGCATCACCCGCCCGGCCTCCCGTTCGGCAAGCGAGACCCGGAGGCGCTCCCGTTGGCCATCGACGGTGTAGAAGGACTCGGGTCTGGCCGGGTCCCAGGGGGCCATATGGGCACGGTTGCGGTCCAGGACGGTGGCGAGGGCTTCGGCGTCGGAGAGCTCGACCGGGCGCAGCCGGATGTTTTCGGTCATCATTCCCGCACGGTAGCCCCGGGGCTCCGCGGCCCCGCCGCCGGGTCGGCGGCCGGCCGGCAGTCCCGCCCGGCGGACGTCCGGATCAGCTCGGGCCGCCCCGGCGACCGTCCGGATCAGCTCCGGCCGCCCAGGCTCCGCCCGCGGCCCGGACGCCTCCGCGACGAAGGCCCGCTCGTCACCGCCCGCCTCCGGAAGCACCACCCGCGGATCCGCGCGCGACACCGTCCGACCGGGACGGCAGCTCCGCGCAGAGCAGCTGTACGAGCGGCCCGAGCCGGAAGCGCTCCGGCTGGAGCGTGGGGACGCCGTGCGCCTGGAGGGGCTGCGCCGTGACCGGCCCCACGCAGAACGCGGGCACGCTGTGCCGGAGCGCGGCGAGCAGGTCGGCGTGGAGTCCGCGCGCTTCGGCTCGGGCCAGCAGCGAGACGACCGCGGGTGCGCTGGTGAAAGTCAGGGCGTCGACCGACCCGGCGAGTACCGCGTCGGTCAGCCGGTCGAGCGGGCCGATGTCCTCGGGCGGCAGCCACCGGTACACCGGTACGCCGACCACATCGGCGCCCGCGCCCCGCAGCTCCTGGATCAGACCGGTCAGCGGATCGCCGTGCAGCTGCACCGCGATCCGGCGGCCCGCGACGCCCTGCGCGAGCAGCCGGTCGCGTACTTCGGCCATCGACTCGGACCCGGGCGACCACGCCTCGCGCAGTCCGGCCGCCCGGATCGCCCCCGTGACCTTGGGCCCGCGTGCGAGGAGTTCCGCGCCGTGCAGCCGCTCGGCCAGGGCGCCGCCCAGGCCCCAGCCCTCGGCAGCCTCGACCCAGCCCCGGAAGCCGACCGCGGTGGTCGCGATCACGGTGTCCGGCGCGGTGGCGATCAACTGGTCGGTCGCGGTACGGAGTTCACGGTCGTCGGCGAGTGGGACGGTACGCAGCGCGGGCGCGTGCCGGACCTCGGCGCCCCGCCGCTGGAGCAGCGCGATGAACTCGTCGGCGCGCCGGGCGGCGGTGACGCCGACGGTGAACCCGGCGAGCGGGCCCGGCCGGGGCGGTGCGGTGTCGTGCATGGTGCGTGAGCCTCCCAGGAACGCGTGACGGCCCGGTCCCGCCGGCCGGCCGCCCCTGCCGCCGCGGCGGCGCCCGCCCTGCTGAGCTCGCGGCGTCATCGGTACCGGATCCGTACGCCGACGGTATACCGCCCGCACCAGCCCGGATGCGGTGGACGACCCCGGAACCCACCCGCTCACGGCACGGCCGCCGCACGGTCGGTCACCCGGTGTCGGGTTCGCGGGGGTCGGATCCCGGTTCGGGGTGGACGGCGGGCTCCGCCTCACGGGAAACCGGCTCGCGGGAAACCGGCTCCGGTGCGTGGTGGACCGGCTCCGGCACACGGGAAACGGGCTCCGGATCCTGGTGGACGGGCTCGCGCAGCGCGATGGAGAGCAGGACCGCGAGGACCGGCACGGTGGCAAGCAGCATGAGCGCGCCCCGGGGACCGTAGTGCGTGGCGACGAGGCCCAGCAGCGGCATGAACAGTCCTCCGGCGCTCATGGCGAGGCCGAGTGTCACTCCGGCCGCCGTGCCGGGCCTGCTGGGCAGGTAGTCCTGGCCGAGCTTGATGAGCACGGCGAACGGGATGTTCGAGATCAGACCGACCAGCATCGCCAGCGGCAGCGCGTAGTACTTGTCGTCGCAGACCAGCATGGACCAGAGGGCGGGCAGCATGGCGGCGTTGCCGATCTGCACCGTACGGACCATGCCGATGCGGTCGGCGAGCCGGCCGCCGAGCAGGGTGCCGAGCACGCCGCCTCCGAGTTCGAGGGTCAGGGCGATGCCGCCGAGACCGCTGCTCCCCTCCAGGTGGCGGATCCAGTACAGCGAGATGAAGGTGTTCAGGCCGGTCGAGATGGTGGAGCGCACGACCTCGACGGCGGTCAGGGCCGCGAAGAGGCCGGGCCGGTCCTCGCCCCGGTGCCGCACCGTCCTGGCCGCCGGGCCTGCGGTCCGGTTGTGGTGGCGCAGCAGAACGAATCCCATGAGCACGGCAGGCGGCACGAACAGCGCTGTCGCGCCCATCCCGAGGGTGTCCAGGGCCGGTGTGACCAGCGCCGGAGCGACGAAGAAGCCGACGCTTCCGCCGGCGGCGAAGTAACTCATCGCGGTGGCACTGCCCCCGGCCGCGCGGCGCGCGTCGCGCCCCGCCGGCGGGTGGAACATCGCGATGCCCACGCCCGCCATCAGCAGGAGCGCGAACACCACCGGGTAGGAGGGCACGAGCCCGGACAGGCCCGCCCCGGTCCCCGCCAGGCTGATGCCCAGCGGCGACATCCACCGCAGCCGGTAACGGTCGGCCAGCAGCCCGATCGGCACCTGCGGCAGTGCACTGCCCAGCGTCGCGGCCAGTGCGAGCCCGGACGCCTGCACATAGCTGAAGTCCCGCTGCAGTACGAAGTACGGGACCGCGGCGGGCACCAGGCCCTGGTAGAAGTCGTCGACGGCATGGGCGCCGGCCCAGATCCGCATCCGGCGCCAGTGCCCCGGCCGGTCGGCGGCACCGCTGGGAGCGTCCTCGCCGGGGCCGGCCGCACCGGGAGCGCTTGTTCCCTGGATCGATGTCATTCCCCCACGATGGGCAACAGGCCCCCCGGCGCGCTTCCCGTATTCTGCCTATCCATGTCGCAGATCCGCCACACGCCCGTCGCGCCGACCAGCACCCAGTTCCGTGACGGTGGCGACACCATCGACCGGCACCGCCACGACGACCACCAACTCATCTATGTCAGCTCCGGGGTACTCGCGATCACCACGGAACACGGATCCTGGATCGCCTCCAACGACCGGGCCCTGTGGGTCCCCGCGAACACCTGGCACGAACACCGCTTCTACGGGCAGAGCCACTTCCACACCATCGGTTTCCCCGCCCGGGGAAGGACGCCGCTGCTCCACACCGGACGCCCGACGGTCATCGCCGTGGACAGCCTGGTCCGCGAACTCCTCATCGCCCTGACCAGCACCGCCCTCGCACCGGCCGAGACCCGGCACATCGAAGCCGTGCTCCGCGACCGGCTGCGCCGCGTCCCGGCTCAGCCCGTCGCCCTGCCCGCCCCCCGTGACCGGCGGCTCGCCGACGCCTGCCGCCTCGTCGAGGACGATCTGCGCAGGTGCTACACCCTCGCCCAGCTCGCCGACAGGACCCACACCGGCCAGCGCACCCTCTCAAGGCTGTTCCGCGACGAATTCGGCATGACCTACCCCCAGTGGCGCACCCGCGCCCGCCTCTTCACCGCGCTGGTCATGCTCGCCGAGGGCGCCGCCGTCACCGAGACCGCCCATGCCTGCGGCTGGGCGACCACCAGCGCGTTCGTCCACACCTTCGCCCAGGCCATGGGCACCACCCCCGGGGCCTACCGTGCGGGCGCCGCCCCGGCCAGATAGCGCGCCGTCCGGCCAGAGCCGGGGGCGGCGGCCGGCCGCCAGGTCCTCGATCCAGCCGGTGGCCAGCACGGCCAGCCCGATCAGCGGCCAGACCGCGAGGAACATCCACACGTTGTACGTGGCGGTCAGCGCAAAGTCGAACCGGCCCTCGATGAACGGCACTTCGTACAGCTGGTCGACGAGCGGCACGGTGGCCATGATGAGGGCGTTGTGCCAGAGGTAGATGGTCACCGCGCGGTTGTTGGTGAGCGTGATGACCCTGTCGAACCGGGCCAGGCGGGGCGGGAGTCGGCGCCAGGACGGGGCGTAGGTGAGGAGCAGCGCGCAGGCGCCGAGCGACCAGGCGGCCTGGGCGAGCGGGATGTCGTTGAGGTCCCAGCCGTCGGGCCCGATGTGGCCGTGCGCCCACCAGAGGCCGAACGCCATGACGGGGACGGCGCAGGAGACCAGGAAGTAGCGCGGCACCTTGCTGAGCAGCCCGTCCCGGTGGGCGAAGCCCAGGATCCAGCAGGAGCCGTAGACCGCGAAGTCGGTGAGGGCGAGGCCCGGTTCACCGGGTACGGTCACCATCCCCGTGCCGACGACCGCGGTCAGCGCGAGCGGCGCGAGCAGCGTCGGCCAGGGCAGTCTGCGGAACGCCCGCAGCAGCAGCGGGGAGAGCAGTACGAACCAGAGGTAGGCGCGGAGATACCAGAGCGGACCCACCGCCTGGTCGGGCCAGTCCTGGTCGAGCCTGCCGGACGCGGAGCCGAGCGTGTCGGGATAGGGCGGGGCGCCGAGCGGGACGACGTACCACAGCAGCTTCGTGACGGAGGGCCGCCAACCGGCGTACGCCATCATCCCCACCATCAGCGCGCCGAACGCCCACATCGGCGGCAGCAGCCGGCGGACCCGGCCCCGGATGACGGCCAGAGCTGCCTTTCCGGTCACCGGGGTCCGGCGGCCGAGTGAGCGGGCCATCAGGGAGCCGGCGAGGGCGAACATGACGCCCATGGAAGGGAAGACGACCGACAGCCAGGCCCAGCCGAACAGGTGGTAGAAGACGACGCGGACCAGGGCGGTGGTACGGAGCAGATCGAGACAGCGGTCACGGCCGGGAACGTCCGGGACGGACGGAGGCGTGGTGGCGGTCATACGGCAGAACTCCGTTTATCTCTGGGCCGTTTATCTCTGGGCCGGTTGTCGCTGGGCCGGTTGTCGCTGGGCCGGTTGTCGCTGGGCCGGTTGTCGCTGGGCCGGTTGTCGCTGGGCCGCGCCCCGGGCACGCTGCCCGCTCGGTCCTCGCGTGGTGCGGGCAGCGCGCCGGGGGCGGCGACCGCTCCGGTACGGCGCAGCTTCTGCCAGCGCAGTCGCCCGCCGGTGAGAGCGGTGATCCACGACTGGAGCAGCACGACGTACATCAGCTGCCGGTACAGGATCTGCTGGAGCGGCAGCGAGACCAGGTGCCGCATCCGTTCGCGGTCGAGCCGGAACGCGTACCCGGCGCACACCGCCTGCACCGAGAGGACGGCCAGCCAGGCGAGCACGGTCTTCTCGGTGGGGCCGAAGATCAGCCCGTACAGCAGGAAGACATCGATGAGCGGGGCCAGCAGCGGCGCCAGCACCATGAAGAGCGCGACCAGCGGCAGGCCGATCCGGCCGAACCGCCCGGACGGGCCCCGCTCGACCAGTGCGCGGCGGTGCTTCCAGATCGCCTGCATCGTCCCGTACGACCAGCGGTAGCGCTGCGACCAGAGCTGCTGGACGCTCTCGGGCGCCTCGGTCCAGGCGCGGGCGTTCTCCGCGTAGACCACGCGCCAGCCGTCGCGGTGCAGGGCCATCGTGAGCGGTGTCCTCGGCGAGGGTGTCCTCGCTCAGCCCGCCGGCTCCGTCGAGCGCCGTCCTGCGGAAGGCGCCGACGGCCCCCGGGATGGTGGGCATACAGCCCAGGACGTCGTACATCCGGCGGTCCAGGTTGAAGCCCATCACATACTCGATGTGCTGCCAGGCACCGATGAGGCCGTCCCTGTTGCCGACCTTGGCGTTCCCGGCGACCGCGCCGACCGCCGGGTCGCCGAAGGGCTGCACCAGTTCGCGCACGGTGGCCGCTTCGAAGACGGTGTCGCCGTCCATCATCACGATGAGGTCGTGCCGGGCGTGCGCGATGCCGGTGTTGAGCGCGGCGGCCTTCCCCGCGTTGTGGCGGCGCACCACCCGGACACCGGGCAGCCGCTCCGCCTCCACCAGCTCCGCCGTACCGTCCGACGAGCCGTCGTCGATGACGACGACCTCGACGGGGTGGTCACTTCCGGCCAGCGAGCGGACCGTACTGACGATGCAGGCGGCCTCGTTGTACGCGGGGACGAGCACCGACACCGGTTCGGTGACCGGCTCGCCCCAGCGGAAGCCCGGTGCGCGGACCCTGCGGGCATGGACGAAGGAGAGCACGAGCATCAGCCCGAAGCGGGCGAACACCAGCACGCCGACGACGGCGAGGCAGCCGATCAGGATGCCGGAGACCTCGTCGGAGAGCCCGACCGCGAAGACGAACGCCTTGCCGCGCCACAGCTCGGCGCCGCTGACCGGGGTCTGCGACGAAGGGGCGCCCAGGGCATCGGTGAGGCTGCTGAACTCGTAACCCCTGCGCTGGAGTTCGGGAAGATAGCGGCCGAGCGCCGCCACGGTCTGCGCGCGGTTCCCGCCCGAGTCGTGCATGAGGACGATCGCGCCCCGGCCGCCGTGCGGAGCGGCATTGCGCAGAATCGTGGGGACGCCGGGCCGCTGCCAGTCCTCGCTGTCGACGGAGTCGAGCACCGTGATGTAGCCACGGCTTCCGATGTACTTCACGACCGGCCAGTTCTTGTCGTCCAGCGCGTCGGCGAACGACGAGTAGGGCGGCCGGAAGAGCGAGGAGCGGATACCGGCCGCGCCCGCCAGGGCCAGCTGGGTCTGGGAGAGCTCCCGGTCGATACGGCTCTTCGACTGGTACGAGAGGTCGGGGTGGTCGAAGGTGTGCACGCCGACCTCGTGGCCCTCCTCGACCATCCGCCTGACCAGGGCCGGGTAGCGGGAGGCCATGGTGCCGGTGACGAAGAAGACGGCGTGTGCGTGGTACTTCCTCAGCTCGTCGAGCACCTTCGGGGTCCACTCCGGGTCGGGTCCGTCGTCGAAGGTCAGGACGATCCGGTGGTCGGGGATGCGCAGGCTGGTGGGTTCCCCCTTGCCACGGGCGTCGATGACCGGACCGCCGTCGAGGATGTGGCCGGGCACGTCACCGGTCGGGGCCGGCGGTCTGACCCGGTGGTCCGCGACGATCTCGCTGTGCACATAACCGCGCATCACCAGCATGCCGAAGAGCGCGAGGAGCAGGAGCAGCGGCAGGAGGTACCGCATGGGCGGCCTGAACCGGGCGGGCCGGGCGGCACTCGGCCGTCGGACGGTTCTCATGGCTTACGGTGCGCTCTCTGCGGGTGCGGACGGCTCGGGCCAGTTCGGCGCGCTCGGGCCGGCCGAGGGGGCCGGTGCGGCCGGAGACGGTGAGTGGCCGCCCCCGGACGGCGGAGCGGACACCACGGGCGCCGGATCCGCTGAGCCCGCGCCGGGGGCGCGGACGGGCGGTGCGGATGTACTGGACGTACCGGACTCGGCGGCGCCGCCCTGGCGGGCGCTTCCGGTGCCGGGGGGCGCGGGCGTGACCCGTACCCCGGGGGAGACCGCGGTGGCCGGTTCCGGTGCCCCGGCGGAGGCGACGTTCACCGGTACGGGTGCCGGTGTTGCTCCCGGGTCCCGTACCCCCGGCGCCGGGGACGCCGCATGCGTGGCCGGATCTCTGCCGGTCTCCGCCTTCTTCCCGTGGGCGGGCCCCGGGATCAGCAGCCAGGGGGCGGTGGAGTCCCCGCCGACGACGGTGGCCACCAGCAGTACCGCGTAGGAGGCGCAGGCCAGGGCGATGAGCCAGCCGATACGGCGGTACTGACGGCCCCGGCGGCCACTGGCGTCCACAAAGACGGGACGGTCGGCGGCCGGGGCCGAATCCCCCCGCTCCGAGCCGGCGGAACCACCCGGTCCAGGTGGCACACCTCCCACCCCGGGCGCCACACCTCCTGCTGCGGAGGGCCGGCCCGAGGGCTCGCCGGGCCTGGCGGACTCCCCGGACCTGGGAGAACCGCCCGGCCCCGGAGGTCTGTTCGGCCCGGTAGGCCCGCCCGGCCGGGGTGTCCCGCCCGGACCGCCGCCCGCCACCTCCCGCCCCAGGCAGTCGAGTTGAACGGTCACGTCCGGCGGCTCATACATCTGCCCGAAACGGGCGCCTTCTCGCCATTTTTCCACCACGGTCCACACATCCCCCCAAGGTCGTTTCACTGCGCGTCATTGACCGGACGGATACCGCCGGACCGAGTCCCCACTCAGGTCCGAGCGCCCCCTGCTGGCTGCGTCCGGTGGGCGAATCTAGCGCAGGTTCAAGCCACTTCAGGACGCTTGTTCACAGTTGCTCATATGGGCCCCTGATCTGCCCACTCATCGCCATGTCCACAGCAGGAAGCCACGCCCCGGCAGGCAGGTCCAGCCAGTCATGGGCGGCCACCCCCTCGTCGATCGCCCGATGGAGCGCACGAAGTCCCGCGTGTCGCAAGGATTTTCGCCAGACGAGCGAGATCGGCGAGAGCGGTACAGGACCGACCAGCGGGCGCAGCACCATGCCCGGGACCCCGATGAACTCCGTACTCGCCAGCACCGACCAGCGGCGTTTGCGAATCACCCGCGCGAACTCCTCCGCACCGTCGATCTCCGGGAACGGCTCGGCCAGGACGATGCCCCGGCCGGCGAACAGCCGCTCCGCCAGATCGGTCCACTCCGCCGTGGCCCGGTTTCCCGCCGCCGCATAGAGCGTCTCCCCCGCCAGCGCGGTCAGCGGCACCTCGTCGAGGGGGGCGAGAGGGTGCTCGGCCGGCAGCAGGACCGCCATCCGTTCGAACCGGACCGGCCGGTGGTCGAGCAGGTCCAGCACCTCCGGCGGAAGACCGGCGACCCGGCCGGCCGAGACATCGAGCCGCCCCGCCACGATCTCCGCCGCCGCCCCGGTCAGACCGCTGTGAAAGCGGGCCACGAACTCGACGTCGGGCGCCATCTCCCGGGCCCGCGCCAGCAACCGGGAGGCCGTACTGACCGGGGCACCCACATCGACCAGCAGGGGGCGCCCGTCAGGGGTCCAGGCCGCCGCCAGCTCGTCGTACGCCGCGAGCACCCGCCGGGCGTACGGCAGCAACCGCGCCCCGTCGGCCGTGAGCGACACCTGCCGGGTGGTCCTGACGAACAGCTCGGCCCCCAACTCCCGCTCCACCCGCCGCACATCACGGCTCAGCGCCTGCTGCGCCACATAGAGCCGGGCGGCGGCGCGGGTGAAGTGCAGATCCTCCGCGACGGCGACGAAGGCACGCAGCAGACGGGGTGCGATGTCCGGAAGGCGCTGGGGCATCCGCCGAATTTACAACGCGACCGCGTCAATCGGGCCCGAACAGGTGTTGGACCACGTCACGCCGGGCCCGGGAGGCTGACACCCATGGAGCCGGAAACCACCCGCACCCAAGCCCCCACCGCCACCGCCCCCACCACCGAGAGCCCCACCCCCACCGCCACCGCCCCCACCACCGATGGCCCCGCACCCGCCACGGACGCACCCACCACCCATGAGCCCGCACCGGCCACCGGCGCATCCACCCCCGGCGGGCCCGCACCCACCACCGACAAGCCCACCCCCGACGCACCCCCCACCGCCCCCTCGCCCGCCCCCCGCACCGGGAGCGAACCCGCGAGCGAACCCGCGACCGAGGGTGCGCTCGCCCCGTACCGCAGGCTGCTGGCCACCCCCGGCGCCCGCGCCTTCACCGCGGGCAACCTCCTGGCCCGGCTCCCGATGGGGATGTTCAGCGTCAGCGCCGTGGTCATGATCGCCGGCTCCCGCGGCTCGTACGCGCTCGCCGGTACCGTCACCGCCACCGGCCTCGCCGCCACCGCGGTCGTCGGCCCGTGGACGGCGCGCCTGGTCGACCGTTACGGCCAGGCCAGGATCGCCGTACCCGCCACGCTGCTCGCGGCGCTCGGCTCGCTGGCCCTGCTGCTCTGTGTGCGGTACGGCGCACCCGACTGGACGCTCTACGCCGCCTACGCCGCCACCGCGACCACCCCCAACACCGGCGGGATGTCCCGGGCCCGCTGGTCGCATCTGCACCGCGGGGACCCGGCCGCCCTGCACACCGCCAACTCCTTCGAACAGGCCGTGGACGAACTCTGCTTCATGCTCGGCCCGGTGGCGGCCGCGTTCCTCTGCTCGTCACTCTTCCCCGAGGCGGGCACCCTGGTGGGAGCGTTCCTCCTGGTCACGGGGGTACTGATCTTCGCCGCCCAGCGCGCGACGGAACCGCCCGCGGCCCCCCGTACGACCACGACCCGCTCACCGCTGCGCGCCCCCGGATTCCCGCCCCTGATCGCCGTCTTCCTCGCGACCGGCGCGGTGTTCGGTGCCATGGAGGTCACCACACTCGCCTTCGCCGACGCACAGGGACACCGTGCGGCGGCGGGAGCGGTACTCGGACTCCAGGCGGCCGGTTCGTGCGTCGCGGGGCTGCTCTACGGATCGGTGCGCCCGGCGCCGCACGTACGCCGGCGCCTGCTCGGGTGCCTCGCCGCCATGACGCTGCTGATGGCAGGCCCGCTCGTCGCGGCATCGGCGACCGGCTCCCTGCTCGCCTTGTCGGCCACCCTGCTGCTGGCGGGCGCGGCCACCGCACCGACCATGGTGACCGGTATGACCCTGGTCCAACGCATCACGCCGCAGGGCCAGTTGAACGAGGGGATGACTCTGTCCGTCACCGCGCTCCTGGGCGGCATCGCCACGGGGTCTGCGACGGCGGGATGGATCGTGGAGCACCTGAGCCCCACCGCCGGGTACGCGGTCCCCACATCGGCGGCAGCCGTCGCGCTCCTGCTGTCGGCGGTCTTCCAGCGGGACGGCGGGCCGGGACGACCCGGCCGGACCGGCTGAACACCCCGCCCCTGCGGCTAAGCGCCCCCGGCGGTGGCCTCCGGCGGCGGGGCCGGAAAAGTACGCGGCGGAGCGAAGAGCAGCGGCAGGTAGACGTCGTCGACGATCTCACCGATGACGTCCTCCGGGATCGGGGCCCCGAAGAGCAGGAAGTGGTTGCGGAGCAGATCGATCGCCACCGTGGCACGCCGCGATGCCGGAACCCACGGCTCGATCTCGCCACGTGCCACAGCGCGCCACAGCACTCCCTGGATCGGCCCCGGGCCTGCGCCCTGGACGCGTTCGCGGACCAGCCGGGCGAATTCCGGATCGTGCATGGCCTCGGTCAGCAGACCGCGCAGGATGTCGCCGTGCGAGGAGGCCATCTTGGCGGAGACCTGCCGTAGCGCGGCGAGGACATCGGTGCGCAGGGCACCGGTGTCGGGCAGATCGGTCTCGTACAGGCGGTGGGCCGCGCAGGCGTCGATGACGAGTTCCGCACGCCCCGACCACCGCCGGTACAGGGTGGCCTTGCCGGTGCGGGCCCGCGCCGCCACCCGTTCCATCGTCAGTCCGGCGTAACCGACCTCGGCCAGTTCCTCGACGGTGGCGGCCAGGATGGCGTTCTCCAGCTCCTCGCCCCGGCGGCGAGGATTTCTGCGGTGGTCACCGGTCGGCCGGTCCGGCGCATCTCCGTGGGTTGGAAGCATGACTCCCGGCCATTTGTCGAAACACCCGTTGTGGACCTCAAGGCGGCCAGCCTAGCCTCCCTTTAGAGAACGGACCGTTCTTTAAGCGTCGAGCACATCGAGGGAACGATGACCGAGACCGTTACGACGCCCCCTTCAGGCGCCCCCGCCTATCCCAGCGACCGCACCTGTCCCTACCACCTGCCCGATCAGTACAAGGAGCTGCGGGACCGCGAGGGGTCACTGCAGCAGGTGACCCTCTACGACGGACGGCCGGCCTGGCTGGTGACCGGGTACGAGACGGCGCGGAAGCTGCTGTCCGACCCCCGGCTGTCGTCCGACCGGGCCAAGGACGCGTTCCCCGCGACGTCCGAGCGAGTGATGGGCTTCCGGGAACGCCAGGCGGCCTTCATCGGCATGGACCCGCCGGAGCACGGGTCCAAGCGCCGGATGACCATCAGCGATTTCACGGTCCGGCGCATCAAGGGCATGCGGGCCGACATCGAGCAGATCGTGCACGGCTTCCTGGACGACATGATCGCCTCCGGCTCGCCCGCCGACCTCGTCAGCCAGTTCGCGCTGCCCGTGCCGTCCATGGTGATCTGCCGGATGCTCGGTGTGCCCTACGCCGATCACGACGCCTTCCAGGACGCCAGCAGGCGGCTCATCCAGTCCCCGGACGCGGCGGGTTCGCTGGCCGCCCGGGACGAACTGGAGGAGTATCTGGGCGGCCTGATCGAGTCCCTGCGCGGCAACCCCGGACCCGGCCTGCTGAGCACCCTGGTCACGGAACAGCTGGAGAAGGGCACGATCGACCGCGACGAACTGGTGGCGACCGCGATCCTGCTGCTGGTGGCCGGCCATGAGACAACCGCGTCGATGACATCGCTCAGCGTCATCACCCTGCTCGAACACCCCGACCAGTACGCCGAGTTGCGCGCCGACCCTTCGCTGGTGCCGGGCGCGGTGGAGGAACTGCTGCGCTATCTGGCGATCGCGGACATCGCCGGGGCCCGCATCGCAACCGCTGACATCGATGTCGACGGACAGCTCATACGGGCGGGCGAGGGTGTCATCGTCACCAACTCCATCGCCAACCGAGACAGTTCGGTCTTCTCCGACCCGGACACCTTCGACATCCACCGCCAGGCACGCCACCATCTGGCGTTCGGCTACGGGGTGCACCAGTGCCTCGGCCAGAACCTGGCCCGCCTCGAACTGGAGATCATCCTCACGGCGCTGTTCGACCGCCTGCCGAACCTGCGGCTCGCGGTACCGGTGGAAAGCCTGACCCTGCGCCCTGGCACCACGATCCAGGGCGTCAACGAACTCCCGGTCATCTGGTGACCACGGCGAAAGGAGCAACCATGCGCGTGACGGCCGACCGCGAGGTCTGCGTGGGAGCGGGCCTGTGCGCACTCACCGCGCCGGAGGTCTTCGACCAGGACGACGACGGCGTGGTGACGGTACTGACCCCGGACCCGTCTCCGGAGACCCACGCCACAGCACGCGAGGCCGGCATGCTCTGCCCGTCGGGCGCGCTGCGCCTCCTGTCTCTTATACACAGATGACGCAGCCGACGCTAGTGGGTGTGTATATCTCGGTGGGGGCCGGGGTAGAAAAA
>NZ_JBHYWP010000136.1:0-16371 GCF_042751845.1 Streptomyces sp. NPDC059398
ATCGTGGACCGTCCAGGCCCCGGTCGCGGGCGCACGGCAGAATGTCCGCCCGTGACCGTGACCGAAATCCCCGGCTCCAAGTCCGTGACCGCGCGCGCCCTCTTCCTGGCCGCCGCGGCCGACGGCACCACCACGCTCCGGCGCCCTCTCGTCTCCGACGACACCGAGGGGTTCGCCGAGGGCCTGACCCGGCTCGGATACGCGGTGGAACGCGGCCCGGACGCCTGGCGGGTCGAAGGGCGCCCGGCCGGGCCGGGGGTGGCCGAGGCCGACGTCTACTGCCGGGACGGCGCCACCACCGCCCGCTTCCTGCCCGCCCTCGCCGCCGCGGGCAGGGGAGAGTTCCCGGGTTCCCCGGGCAGCGGCGGAGGCACCTACCGCTTCGACGCCTCGGCCCAGATGCGCCGCCGCCCGCTGGCCCCGCTCACCCGCGCACTCCAGGAGCTGGGCGTCGACCTCCGCCACGAGGGCGCGGATGGCCACCACCCGCTGCGGATCGTCGCGCGCGGCATCGAGGGCGGCGAACTGACCCTCGACGCGGGCCAGTCGTCGCAGTACCTCACCGCGCTGCTCATGCTCGGCCCGCTCACCCGCACGGGGCTGCGTATCACCGTCACGGACCTCGTCTCCGCCCCGTACATCGGCATCACGCTCGCGATGATGCGCAGCTTCGGCGTCACGGTGGCCCGCGAGGGCAACGTGTTCACGGTGCCGTCCGGCGGCTACCGCGCCACCGAGTACGCCATCGAGCCCGACGCCTCCACGGCGAGCTACTTCTTCGCGGCGGCCGCCGTCACCGGACAGACGGTCACCGTCCCCGGCCTCGGCGCGGGCGCGCTCCAGGGCGATCTGCGCTTCGTCGAGGTGCTCGGCAGGATGGGCGCCGACATCCGTACGACCGCGAGCGGCACCACGGTCACCGGCCCCGGCACCCTCGGCGGACTCACCGTGAACATGCGCGACATCTCCGACACCATGCCGACCCTGGCCGCGATCGCCCCGTATGCGTCGGGCCCGGTCAGGATCGAGGACGTCGGCAACACCCGGGTGAAGGAGTGCGACCGGCTTGAGGCGTGTGCGGAGAACCTCCGGGCGCTCGGGGTCGAGGCCGCCACCGGCCCCGACTGGATCGAGATCCGGCCGGGCGCGCCGGAGCCGGCCCTGATCCGTACCCACGGCGACCACCGCATCGTGATGTCCTTCGCGGTCACCGGCCTGCGCACGCCCGGCATCACCTTCGACGACCCCGGCTGCGTCCGGAAGACCTTCCCCGGCTTCCACGAGGCGTTCGCGGAGCTGCGGCGTTCGTGGTGAAGTGCCCGCCGGGAAACCGCCGCCGTACGCACACGGCGACGCCGCCCGGACACCCCGCACACACCCGAACCGGGGCTCACTGTCCTGACGCCCGCCTTATGCGGCAACAATGGGGGGCATGAGCGACAGCCCAGCCACCCTCGCCGACCCGCACACCGTCTTCGACCCCGTCGAAGGACGCCGGGACATCGTCGTCCTCGGCTCGACCGGGTCCATCGGCACCCAGGCCATCGACCTGGTGCTGCGCAACCCCGACCGCTTCCGGGTGACGGCGCTCTCCGCCGCCGGCGGGCGGGTCGCCCTGCTCGCCGAGCAGGCGCGCCGACTCGGTGTCCGTACCGTCGCTGTCGCCCGAGCGGACGCCGTGCCCGCACTGCGCGAGGCGCTGGGCGCGCAGTACGGCTCCGAACCGCTCCCGGAGATCCTGGCCGGGCCGGAGGCCGCCACCGAAATCGCCGCGTCCGACTGCCACACGGTGCTCAACGGCATCACCGGCTCCATCGGCCTCGCCCCCACCCTCGCCGCACTGACCGCGGGGCGCACCCTCGCCCTTGCCAACAAGGAGTCGCTGATCGTCGGCGGCCCGCTGGTGAAGGCGCTGGCCAAGCCCGCCCAGATCATCCCGGTCGACTCCGAGCACGCCGCGCTCTTCCAGGCGCTGGCGTCGGGCAAGCGCGCCGATGTGCGCAAGCTGGTCGTCACCGCGTCCGGCGGGCCCTTCCGGGGCCGTACCAGGGCCGAACTGGCCGATGTCACCCCGGAGGCCGCGCTGGCGCACCCGACCTGGGCGATGGGCCCGGTCATCACGGTGAACTCGGCGACCCTGGTCAACAAGGGCCTGGAGGTCATCGAGGCGCATCTGCTCTACGACGTCCCGTTCGACCGTATCGAGGTCGTCGTGCACCCCCAGTCGTACGTCCACTCCATGGTCGAGTTCACCGACGGCTCGACCATCGCCCAGGCCACGCCGCCCGATATGAGCGGACCGATCGCCGTCGGCATCGGCTGGCCGCAGCGGATCCCGGACGCGGCCCCCGCGTTCGACTGGACGAAGGCGTCCAGCTGGGAGTTCTTCCCGCTGGACACCGAGGCCTTCCCGTCCGTCGGGCTGGCCAGGCACGTCGGGGCGCTGGGCGGCACGGCCCCCGCCGTCTTCAACGCGGCGAACGAGGAGAGCGTCGACGCCTTCCTGGCCGGAAAGCTGCCCTTCAACGGGATTATGGATACGGTCACCGCAGTCGTGGCCGAACATGGCGAGCCCGGTGCGGGAACTTCTCTGACGGTCGCGGACGTCCTGCAGGCGGAGACCTGGGCACGCGCCCGGGCCCGTGAACTCGCCCGGAAGGCCACAGCGGAGGCTCGCGTATGACCACGATCGTGATGACGGTCATCGGCATCGTCATTTTTGTCTTCGGGCTGCTCTTCTCCATCGCCTGGCACGAGCTGGGCCACCTCTCGACGGCGAAGCTCTTCGGTATCCGCGTCCCGCAGTACATGGTCGGCTTCGGCCCGACCATCTGGTCACGGAAGAAGGGCGACACGGAGTACGGGTTCAAGGCGATCCCGGCCGGCGGCTACATCCGCATGATCGGCATGTTCCCGCCGGGTCCGGACGGCAGGATCGAGTCCCGGTCCACCTCGCCGTGGCGCTCCATGGTCGAGGACGCCAGGTCGGCGGCGTTCGAGGAGCTGGAGGAGGGCGACGAGGAGCGGCTGTTCTACACCCGCAAGCCGTGGAAGCGCGTCATCGTGATGTTCGCCGGTCCCTTCATGAACCTGGTCCTCGCGGTGGTGATCTTCGTCGGGGTCGCGATGTCCTTCGGCTTCGAGACACAGACCACGCAGGTGGCGGGCGTGCAGAAGTGCGTGATCTCGCAGAGCGAGAAGCGCCAGACCTGCGAGAAGGGCGACCCGGTCTCACCGGCCAGGGCCGCGGGCCTGAAGACGGGCGACAAGATCGTCGCATTCGACGGCGCGAAGGTCTCCACCTGGGGCGATCTGTCGGACCACATCCGCGACACCATCGGCCCGGCCACCCTCACCGTGGTACGCGACGGCAAGCAGCAGACCCTGCACGCCGACCTCGCCAAGAACATGGTGGCCCGCAAGGACTCCAACGGGGACGTGGTCCCCGGCAAGTTCGTCCCGGCCGGCTATCTCGGCTTCGCCGCGCAGACCGAGATCAAACCGCTGTCGTTCGGCGCGTCGGTGGGCCGGATGGGCGACATGGTGGAGAACGGCGTCGACTCGATCGTCGCGCTGCCGTCCAAGATCCCGGACCTGTGGAACGCCGCCTTCGACGGCGGTCAGCGCAAGGCCGACTCGCCGGTCGGCGTGGTCGGTGCCGCCCGGATCGGCGGCGAGGTCATGACCCTGCACGTGCCCGCGCAGAACCAGCTGGCGATGATGCTGTTCCTGCTGGCCGGGTTCAATCTGTCGCTCTTCCTCTTCAACATGCTTCCGCTGCTGCCCCTGGACGGCGGCCATATCGCGGGAGCCCTGTGGGAGGCGCTGCGGCGCAATCTGGCCAAGGTCTTCAAGCGGCCCGACCCCGGCCCGTTCGACGTCGCGAAGCTGATGCCGGTGGCGTACGTCGTCGCGGGGGTCTTCGTCTGCTTCACCCTGCTCGTCCTGGTCGCCGACATCGTGAACCCCGTCAAAATCACCTGAGAGGCCCTGGGAAACGCCGCAAGACACGGCGCTGCGACGGCCGCACACCCCCGGTGTGCGGCCGCTCACCTTTGGGTGGTTTACGGGCGCGGGTGTTCGTGTGCTGCCCCGCGTGACGTAATCTCGGTGGCCGAAGCCCGTTGATTCCGGGACCTCGATCCACACCCTTGGGGATGCACTGCGCATGACTGCGATTTCTCTCGGAATGCCGGACGTTCCGACCAAGCTCGCCGACCGGAGGATCAGCCGCAGGATTCAGGTCGGCTCGGTGGCCGTCGGAGGAGACGCACCCGTCTCGGTGCAGTCGATGACCACGACCCGGACCTCGGACATCGGGGCGACGCTTCAGCAGATCGCGGAGCTGACGGCCTCGGGCTGCCAGATCGTACGGGTGGCGTGCCCGACGCAGGACGACGCGGACGCGCTGGCGACGATCGCGAAGAAGTCGCAGATTCCGGTCATCGCCGATATCCACTTCCAGCCGAAGTACGTCTTCGCGGCCATCGACGCCGGATGTGCGGCGGTGCGGGTGAATCCGGGCAACATCAAGCAGTTCGACGACAAGGTGAAGGAGATCGCGCTCGCGGCCTCCGCCGCCGGGACACCGATCCGGATCGGCGTGAACGCGGGCTCGCTGGACGCGCGGCTGCTGAAGAAGTACGGCAAGGCGACGCCCGAGGCGCTGGTCGAGTCCGCGCTGTGGGAGGCCTCGCTCTTCGAGGAGCACGGTTTCCGCGACATCAAGATCTCGGTCAAGCACAACGACCCGGTGGTCATGGTCAACGCCTACCGGCAGCTGGCCGCGCAGTCCGACTACCCGCTGCACCTGGGTGTCACCGAGGCCGGCCCCGCCTTCCAGGGGACCATCAAGTCCGCCGTGGCCTTCGGCGCGCTGCTCAGCGAGGGCATCGGCGACACGATCCGGGTCTCGCTCTCGGCGCCGCCCGCCGAGGAGGTCAAGGTCGGCATCCAGATCCTGGAGTCGCTCAACCTCAGGCAGCGCCGCCTGGAGATCGTCTCGTGCCCCTCCTGCGGCCGGGCCCAGGTCGATGTGTACAAGCTGGCCGACCAGGTCACCGCCGGTCTTGAGGGCATGGAGGTCCCACTGCGCGTCGCCGTGATGGGCTGTGTCGTCAACGGTCCCGGCGAGGCGCGCGAGGCCGACCTGGGCGTGGCGTCCGGGAACGGCAAGGGCCAGATCTTCGTGAAGGGCGAGGTCATCAAGACCGTGCCCGAGTCGAAGATCGTCGAGACCCTCATCGAAGAGGCCATGAAGATCGCCGAGCAGATGGAACGCGACGGCATCGCCTCCGGCGAGCCCGCGGTGTCCGTCAGCTGAGTGCTCCGTAGCTCAGTGCTCCATAGCTGGGTCCTGCATAGCCGAGTGCTCCGTCATAGCTGAGTGCTCGTCGGCTGGACCGCTCCGGCGGCGCGTGGGACAAGGCCCTGTGCACAACGGTGCAACCCCTGAGGGAGCCCCGGGGACAGGGCCTTCTCCCGCGCGAGCGGTGCTGCGAACCATCTCCGGGTACAGTTCGGAGACCAGCAGACCGTGTGACTCCGCCCCCGAGGGGCTTCTCGCGGTGACGCATCGGCCATCCCCGGCCGATGCCGGACAGGCGCGCTGCAACGCTAGCAAGAAGCGCGATGCCGTGACATGCCCCGAAGGAGCGTTGGAGCGACCCTTGTGTTGACGCAGACCACCACCCGGGTCCTCGAACCCGGCGAACTCGACGCGGCGCTCGAAATCCTGCACAGCGACCCCGTCGTCAACGCCTTCGTGACCTCCCGCGTCCAGGTCGCCGGACTCGACCCCTGGCGGCTCGGCGGCGAGATGTGGGGCTGGTACACCGGGGGCAGGCTCCGCTCGCTCTGCTACTCGGGCGCCAACCTCGTCCCCATCTGCGCGGGCCCCGAAGCCGTACGCGCCTTCGCCGAACGCGCCCGCCGGGCCGGCCGCCGCTGCTCCTCCATCGTGGGACCCGCCGAGTCCACCGCGCTGCTCTGGCAGCTCCTCGAACCGAGCTGGGGCCCCGCGCGCGACGTCCGCGCCCACCAGCCGCTGATGCTCACCGATGAGCCGTCGCCCGACATCACGCCCGACCCGCTGGTCCGCCGGATCCGCAAGGACGAGCTGGAAGTGATCATGCCCGCGTGTGTGGCCATGTTCACCGAGGAGGTCGGTGTCTCGCCGATGGCGGGGGACGGCGGGCTTCTCTACCAGGCGCGCGTCGCCGAACTGGTCGGCTCCGGCCGCTCGTTCGCCCGCATCGAGAACGGCCAGGTCGTGTTCAAGGCCGAGATCGGTGCCGCCACCGCGCTGGCCTGCCAGATCCAGGGAGTCTGGGTCGCCCCCGAGTTCCGCGGCCGCGGCCTCTCCGAGACGGGCATGGCGGCCGTCCTGCGCTACGCGCTCGCCGATGTCGCCCCCGTGGTCAGCCTGTACGTCAACGACTTCAACGCCGCGGCCCGCGCCTCCTACCGCCGGGTCGGCTTCCGTGAGGTCGGGTCGTTCATGAGCGTCCTGTTCTGACACCGCAGCTGTGGGGCTAGGGTGCCGACCATGGATGACGCAGCGGTCGGACCGGTCGATCTCGCCGGACGAGTGGACGAGGCGCTGGCCGTACAGGCCGTCGCGTTCGGCCTCAGCGAGGCCGAGGTCGCCGTACGCCGCCACATCGTGCTGCGCCATCTGCAGAACCCGGGCGCCCGCGCCCTCGGTGCGACCGCACCCGACGGCCGGCTCGTCGGCTTCGTGTACGGGATGCCCAACAGCCGCGCCCACTGGTGGTCCACGGTCGTCGAGCCGTATCTGCGCGCCACCGGCTCCGACTTCTGGCTCGACGACTCCTTCGTCATCACCGAACTGCACGTCCACCCCGGCTTCCAGGGCCGGGGCACCGGCCGCGCACTGATCACCGGGATCACCGACGGCGCCGCCGAACCCCGGTCGATCCTCTCGGCCATCGACCGCGAGTCCCCGGCCCGCGGTCTCTACCGCTCCCTGGGGTACACGGACCTCGCACGGCAGGTCCACTTCCCCAGCGCGGGAATGCCGTACGCCGTGATGGGCGCCCCGCTCCCGCTGCTGCGCCCGCGACCGCCCGGGCAATAACCGATTTCCGCCCGCCCGCCGGACACGGTTAACCTCCTGACATCACCGACGGGGGTCCGGGGGGCGTCCCCCGGAAAACACAGCCAAGCAGGAGAGTCACCATGGCCCAGGTCCAGCGCATGTCCCGGTTGATGGTCAAGACCTTGCGCGACGACCCGGCGGACGCGGAGACGCTCAGCCACAAGCTCCTGGTCCGCGCCGGTTACGTACGCCGCAACGCGGCCGGGATCTGGACCTGGCTGCCGCTGGGCAAGAAGGTCCTCGACAACGTCTCCCGCGTGGTGCGCGAGGAGATGGACGGCATCGGCGCGCAGGAGGTCCTGCTCCCCGCCCTGCTGCCCAAGGAGCCCTACGAGGCGTCCGGCCGCTGGGAGGAGTACGGCGACCTCCTCTTCCGCCTCAAGGACCGCAAGGGCGCCGACTACCTCCTCGGCCCCACCCACGAGGAGATCTTCACCCAGACCGTCAAGGACCAGTGCACGTCCTACAAGGACCTGCCGGTGATGCTCTACCAGATCCAGACGAAGTACCGGGACGAGGCGCGTCCGCGCTCCGGCGTGCTGCGCGGCCGTGAGTTCCAGATGAAGGACTCGTACTCCTTCGACACCACGGACGAGGGCCTGGCCGAGTCCTACCGGCTGCACCGCGAGGCGTACATCCGGATCTTCGAGCGCCTCGGTCTCGACCACCGGATCGTCTCCGCCGTCTCCGGCGCGATGGGCGGCTCGGCCTCCGAGGAGTTCCTGGCCCCGGCCGCCGCAGGCGAGGACACCTTCGTGGACTGCCCGAACTGCGACTACGCGGCCAACACCGAGGCGGTCACCTTCAAGGCCCCCGCGGCGGACGGCACGGAACACGGCCCTGCCGAGGAGCTGGACACACCCGACACCCCGACGATCGAGACGCTGGCCGCGCACCTGGGGGTGCCCGCTTCCGCCACCCTGAAGAACCTGCTGGTCAAGGTCGACGGTGAGATCGTCGCCGTCGGCGTGCCCGGCCACCGCGAGGTCGACCTCGGCAAGCTGGGCGAACACCTGGCCCCCGCCGTGGTCGAGCTGGTCACCGCCGAGGACTTCGAGGGCCGCCCGGACCTGGTGCGCGGCTATGTCGGCCCGCAGGGCCTCGAAAAGGTCCGCTACATCGCCGATCCGCGGGTCGCGGCCGGTACGGCCTGGATCACCGGCGCCAACAAGCCCGGCAAGCACACGCGCGACGTCGTCGCCGGACGTGACTTCGAGGTGGACGACTACCTCGACGTGGTGGTCGTCGAGCCCGGCGACCCCTGCCCCGCCTGCGGCACCGGCCTCAAGCTGGACCGCGCGATCGAGATCGGCCACATCTTCCAGCTGGGCCGCAAGTACGCGGACACCTTCCAGCTCGATGTGCTGGGCCAGCAGGGCAAGCCGGTCCGGGTCACGATGGGCTCGTACGGCATCGGCGTCTCGCGTGCCGTCGCCGCGCTCGCCGAGCAGTCCGCCGACGACAAGGGGCTGTGCTGGAACAAGGAGGTCGCACCGGCCGATGTGCACGTGGTCGCCGCGGGCAAGGCGCTCCAGACCGAACTGGCCCTGGACGTCGCCGAGAAGCTGGCCTCGGCCGGTGTGCGGGTGCTGGTCGACGACCGCGCCGGGGTCTCTCCCGGAGTGAAGTTCACCGACTCCGAGCTGATCGGCGTCCCGCAGATCCTGGTCGCGGGCCGCCGGGCGGCGGACGGCGTCCTGGAACTCAAGGACCGGCGCACGGGCGAGCGCGAGGAGCTCACGGTCGCCGAGGCGCTCACCCGGCTGGCCGGCTGACCGGCTGACCGGCTGCCCCGGTCGGCCTCCCATGGCGGCCGGCCGGGGCACACGCGCCGGTCCTGCGCTCCGGCAGACACGCGTACGGGCCGGGCGGGCCGGGGGAGCGGAAGCACTCCCCGCCCGCCCGTACGCGTCAGAGCCAGCCCGCGAACTCCAGCAGCAGCTCCCCGTCCTGCCGCCGTCCGGCCGCGATCGCCCGCACCCCCGACTCGACCGCCCGGAACAGGGTCCAGCCGTGCAGCCGCGCGTGCTCGACCTCCAGCGAGTCCGCCAGCCGGTTCACCCGCCGCCGTACCGTGGAGGGGCCCACGGCCGCCGCGACCAGATCGTCCACCCGGTCGCGCACCAGCCGGGCCAGGTCGTAGGCGCGCTCACCGACCACCGGATCCGGACCCACCGCGAGCCAGGGGGCCCGCTCACCCGCGAGCACCTTGCTCTGGCGGAAGTTGCCGTGCAGCAGCACGCTCTCCGGAGCCGAGACGAGCAGCTCGTCACGGGCCCCTAGCGCCGCGTCGACCAGCGGGACCACCAGCGGCTCTGCCTTCGCGCGCATCGCCGCGGCCTGCCGGGCGGTCCGCTCGGCCACCGTCTCGAAACCGTGCCCGTCCGGCGGCGTCACCCAGAGCTTGCGCACCGTCCCCGCGGCTTCGAGCAACGCCTTGGCCTCCGGGAGCGAGTGCAGCGAGACCTCCGGGTGCAGACGCTCCAGGAGCAGCGCGGTGTCACCGGGGGCCGCGTCGTCGAGCAGCCGCACGGCGCCCCACCCGCTCCAGTGCGCCAGCGCGGCCCGCTCCAGATCGGGCCGGGCGAAGGGCGGGGCCAGCTTGAGCACCGCATGCTCGCCGCCGGAGCGGCGCACCAGCACGATCAGGGCGCTCCTGCCGCCCGGGGCCTGCACCCGTTCGGCGGTCAACTCCCGTACGCCGATGGCCCCTTGCATATCAGTCTGAATCCCGCTGAACCAGTCGGCGGCCGCGGCGTCCCCGTACGTCTCGCCGAGCGCCCTGACAAGCCGCTGCGGCGGTTCGAAAGTCATGCGTGCGTGGTTCCCTTTCCGGCGCTTGTCGGGGCCCGCTCGGCGAGCCCCGGAAAGGCTACGCTGCCGTCGCCGCGCCACCGCGCAGCGCGCACCGCGGCCTCCCGCAGCGCCAGCGCCGCCTCGTGGCGCAGCGGCCCCCGCGCGGCCCGCACCAGGTCGGAGTAGACATCGGCCACCCGGTCCTCCAGCACCGCGGCCAGCCGGACCGCGTCGGCCTGTTCCGCCACGTCGAAGGGCAGCGCATAGGCGGCCGACGCCGCGACCGGCTTGCCGCCCAGATCGCGCACGGTGCGGACCAGCGCGTCACGCCTGGCCCGGTGGGCGTCGTACGCCTGGTGCGCCTCGGCCCTGCGCGCCGCGGAGACCCGGCCGCCGACGACGCCGTACCCGTACACGGCCGCGTGCTCGGCCGCCAGCGCGGCCTGCGCCGCTTCGCGTGCGCTCATCAGTGGTCCCCCCGGGTCAGCAGATACGCGTGGACGGCGGACGCCGCCGCGAGCGAGGCCAGCAGTCGCGCCAGCTCGGGCGGGGCATCGGCGAGTGCCGCGGTATGGGCGTCGGTGGCACGCCGCTCGGCCGCCGCCAGTGCCTTCAGGGCGGCCCCGAGGTCCGCCGGCACCGCGGGCGGCGCGGGCGCGGGGGAGGCCTTGCGGGTCGGCACGGGCGCCGGGGACGGCGCGGGCGCCGCCAGCGCCTTGACATGCAGCGCCACGGTGTCCCGCAGCGGGGCCGCCAGCTTCTCCGTCGCCGCGTCCCGGTGCTGGGCGAGCACCGCGTCGTACAGGGCGAGCAGAGCGCCGCTGGTCCGCGCGGAGCGCTGCCGCAGAACCGTTCCGGCGCTGAGGGCCGCCGCTCCCTGTGTACGGTGGGCGTCGGACCGGTCCGAACAGCCGGTCAGGAGTGCGGCACCGGCAGCCGCCGTCGCGCCCAGTACACCCCTGCGTGTGGTCCCCGTGCCCAGCACGTGTCTCTCCCTCGGCCCGAAGTGATCACCGCAGGCGAGCGTACCTTCGGGTCAACACAGCGAGGACGGCAACACCCCTGGCGACCGGATACCCTTTGATCTGACACGCGACGATCAGACACGCGGCGATCGAGAAACACGCCGATCCCACAACAGCACACGCGGCCGAGGAGTCACCCGGATGAGCACCACCCAGAGCGAGAGGCTGCGCGGGCTGCTGGAACCGCTCGTCGCCGCCAAGGACCTGGAACTGGAAGAGGTCGAAGTCTCCCGGGCCGGCCGGCGTGGCGTGCTGAGGATCACCGTGGACTCCGAGGACGGCGTCGAGCTGGACACCTGCGCCGAGCTGAGCCGGGCCGTCTCCGAGAAGCTCGACGAGAGCGATGTGATGGGCGACGGCGAGTACGTACTCGAAGTCACCTCACCGGGGGCCGACCGCCCGCTGACGGAACACCGCCACTACGTACGGGCCACCGGCCGGCTGGCCAGGCTGACGCTGACCGGGGGCGACGAGCTGGTCGCGCGCATCCTCGCGGTGGACACCGACGGCCTCGACCTCGAAGTACCGGGCGTGAAGGGGCGCAAGCCCACCGCCCGCCGGGTCGGGTTCGCCGAGATCGCCAGGGCGCGCGTCGAGCTGGAATTCAACCGCAAGGACAAGAAGGAAGAGGAGGCGTAGCCATGGACATCGACGTAAAGCTTCTGAAGGGCTTGGCGAAGGAGAAGGAGATCTCCTTCGACCTGCTGGTCGAGGCGATCGAGTCGGCCCTCCTCATCGCCTACCACCGCACCGAGGGAAGCCGCCGTCTCGCCCGCGTGCGTCTCGACCACGACAACGGTCATGTGACGGTCTGGGCGAAGGAGGACCCGGCCGACCTCGAAGAGGGCCAGGAGGCCCGGGAGTTCGACGACACCCCGTCCGACTTCGGCCGGATCGCCGCGACCACCGCCAAGCAGGTCATCCTGCAGCGGCTGCGGGACGCGGAGGACGACCTGACCTTCGGCGAGTACGCCGGGCGCGAGGGCGATGTCGTCGCCGGCGTCGTCCAGCAGGGCAAGGACCCGCGGAACGTACTGGTCGACATCGGCAAGCTGGAGGCCATCCTGCCGGTGCAGGAGCAGGTGCCCGGCGAGACCTACTCGCACGGGCTGCGGCTGCGCACCTATGTGGTCCGGGTGGCCAAGGGGGTCCGCGGCCCGTCCGTGACCCTCTCGCGCACCCACCCCAACCTGGTGAAGAAGCTCTTCGCGCTGGAGGTCCCGGAGATCGCGGACGGCTCGGTCGTCATCGAGGCCATCGCCCGCGAGGCCGGCCACCGCAGCAAGATCGCCGTGCGCTCGACCCGGTCGGGGCTCAACCCGAAGGGCGCCTGCATCGGTCCGATGGGCAGCCGGGTGCGCAACGTCATGGCCGAGCTGCTCGGCGAGAAGATCGACATCGTGGACTGGTCGGACGACCCGGCCGAGCTGGTGGCCAGTGCCCTCTCACCGGCCCGGGTCAGCAAGGTCGAGATCGTCGACCTCGCCGCCCGGTCGGCGCGGGTCACGGTCCCCGACTACCAGCTCTCGCTGGCCATCGGCAAGGAGGGGCAGAACGCCCGCCTCGCCGCCCGGCTCACCGGCTGGCGCATCGACATCCGCCCGGACACCGAGCCGGACAGCGGCCCGTCCGACAGCCGGGCCCAGCAGGACTGAGGCCGGTCCCGGCCGGGCGCCGGGACCGTATCCGCACGATTCCGGAGAACTTCCGGACAACATCCGTTCGATTCCTGCCCCCATCGGGTGGGGTCGTTACGGGGAGGTAGACTTGAACGCGTCTGGCCGGACAGTCGACCGAGCGTGCCCCGAGCGAACCTGCGTGGGATGCCGGAAGCGGACGGCCAAGAGCGAACTGCTGCGCATCGTCGTGGTCGGGGGCCAATGCGTCCCCGATCCGCGCGGTACGCTGCCCGGCCGGGGTGCGTATCTGCACCCCGCCTCGGTCTGCCTCGACCTGGCGGTCCGCCGCCGGGCGTTCTCCAGGGCCTTCAAGGTCAGGGGTCCGCTCGACAGCGCGGAGCTGACCCAGTATGTCGGGCAGGCAGCACCGTAATAAGTGAACGGCACGGGTCCCCGTGCGGTCAGGTACCTCGCGAGTTGGAAGTAGGTCGAGATTGCGATGAGCACTCGATGAGTACGCGATGAGTACGCCCATGAAGTAGCGACGGTCCGGCGGTAACCCGGACCTAAAAGGAGCGAAGTGGCTAAGGTCCGGGTATACGAACTCGCCAAGGAGTTCGGAGTTGAGAGCAAGGTCGTCATGGCCAAGCTCCAAGAACTCGGTGAATTCGTACGTTCGGCGTCCTCGACGATCGAGGCGCCGGTCGTGCGCAAGTTGACTGACGCTTTGCAGGGGCCCGGCGGCAACGCCGGCAAGTCCGCTGCCAAGCCTGGCGCGCCCCGCAAGGCAGCGCCCTCCCCCGCACCCCGTGCGGGTTCCACTCCCGCGGCGCCGTCTCCGGCCGCCGCGGCCCGTCCCGCTGCCCCGAAGCCCGGCGCCCCGGCCCCCAAGCCGGCCGCCGCCGAGGCTCCGCAGAGCAGCGCTCCCAGCACGCCGTCGGCGCCGTCTCCGGCCGCCCCCGGACCGCGCCCCGGCCCCAAGCCCGCGGCCAGGCCCGGTCCTGCGGCTCCGGTTCCCGCGGCCGAGTTCTCGGCGCCCGCACCGGCCCAGCCGGCGACGCCGCAGACCCCGCGCCCCTCGGGCGCCACCCCGGGTCCCCGTCCCACCAACGCCCGTCCGGCCCCGTCCGGCGGTCAGCGTGACGGTGGCCGCGGCGGCGAGCGTCCGGCACGGCCGGCCGGCCAGGGCGCCCCGCGTCCCGGCGGCAACCGTCCGTCCGGTCCCCGTCCGGGCAACAACCCGTTCACCTCCGGTGGCTCCACCGGTATGGCCCGCCCGCAGGCACCCCGTCCCGGTGGCGCCCCGCGTCCCGGCGGCGGCCAGGACCGCCCCGGCGGCCCGCGCCCGCAGGGTGGTCCCGGTGGCGCTCCGCGTCCCCAGGGCCAGGGCGGCGCCCGTCCCAGCCCCGGTGGCATGCCCCGTCCGCAGGGCGGCGCTCCGCGCCCCGGCGGCGGTCCCGGCGGTAACCGTCCCAACCCCGGCATGATGCCGCAGCGTCCCGCTGCCAGCCCCCGTCCCGGTGGCGGTCCCGGCGGTGGCGGCCGTGGTCCCGGCGGCGCCGGCCGTCCCGGCGGCGGTGCCCGTCCGGGCGGCGGCGGCTTCGCCGGACGTCCGGCAGGTCCCGGCGGCGGCCGTCCCGGCGGCGGTGGCTTCGGCGGCCGTCCCGGCGGTGGCGCTCCCGGTGGTGGCTTCGGCGGCCGTCCCGGTTTCTCGGGCCGTCCCGGCGGCCCCGGTGGCCGTGGTGGCACACAGGGCGCCTTCGGCCGTCCCGGCGGGCCTGCCCGCCGCGGCCGCAAGTCGAAGCGGCAGAGGCGCCAGGAGTACGAGGCCATGCAGGCCCCGTCGGTGGGCGGTGTCATGCTGCCCCGCGGCAACGGACAGGCCGTCCGGCTGTCGCGCGGTGCCTCCCTCACCGACTTCGCGGAGAAGATCAACGCCAACCCGGCGTCGCTCGTCGCCGTGATGATGAACCTCGGCGAGATGGTCACGGCCACGCAGTCCGTCTCCGACGAGACGCTGAAGCTCCTCGCGGACGAGATGAACTACGTCCTGGAGATCGTCAGCCCGGAGGAGGAGGACCGCGAGCTGCTCGAGTCCTTCGACATCGAGTTCGGCGAGGACGAGGGCGGCGAAGAGGCCCTGGTCTCGCGTCCGCCGGTGGTGACCGTCATGGGTCACGTCGACCACGGTAAGACGCGCCTCCTCGACGCGATCCGCAAGACGAACGTCGTCGCGGGCGAGGCCGGCGGGATCACGCAGCACATCGGTGCGTACCAGGTCTCGTCCGAGGTCAACGGTGAAGAGCGCAGGATCACCTTCATCGACACCCCGGGTCACGAGGCGTTCACCGCCATGCGTGCCCGTGGTGCCAAGTCGACCGACATCGCGATCCTCGTGGTGGCGGCCAACGACGGTGTGATGCCCCAGACGATCGAGGCGCTGAACCACGCCAAGGCGGCCGAGGTGCCGATCGTGGTCGCGGTCAACAAGATCGACGTCGAGGGCGCCGACCCGACCAAGGTGCGCGGTCAGCTCACCGAGTTCGGTCTGGTGGCCGAGGAGTACGGCGGCGACACGATGTTCGTCGACATCTCCGCCAAGCAGGGCCTCAACATCGAGTCCCTCCTGGAGGCCGTCGTCCTCACCGCCGACGCCTCGCTCGACCTGCGGGCCAACCCGGAGCAGGACGCGCAGGGTATTGCGATCGAGTCCCACCTGGACAAGGGCCGCGGTGCCGTCTCGACCGTCCTGGTCCAGCGCGGCACGCTGCGCATCGGTGACACGATGGTCGTCGGCGACGCGTACGGCCGGGTCCGGGCGATGCTCGACGACAACGGCCAGAACGTCCAGGAAGCGGGTCCCTCGACCCCCGTCCTGGTCCTGGGTCTCACCAACGTCCCGGGTGCGGGCGACAACTTCCTGGTCGTCGACGAGGACCGTACGGCCCGTCAGATCGCCGAGAAGCGTGCCGCCCGTGAGCGCAACGCCAACTTCGCCCGCAAGGGCGTCCGGTTCTCCCTGGAGAACCTGGACGAGGCGCTCAAGGCCGGTCTGGTCCAGGAGCTCAACCTCATCATCAAGGGCGACGCGTCCGGTTCGGTGGAGGCTCTCGAGTCCTCGCTGCTCCAGCTCGACGTCGGCGAAGAGGTCGACATCCGGATCCTGCACCGCGGTGTGGGTGCGGTCACCGAGTCGGACATCAACCTGGCGACCGGCTCCGACGCCATCGTCATCGGCTTCAACGTGCGCGCCGCGGGGCGTGCCGAGCAGATGGCCGAGCGCGAAGGCGTGGACGTCCGGTACTACTCGGTCATCTACCAGGCGATCGAGGAGATCGAAGCGGCCCTCAAGGGCATGCTCAAGCCGGAGTACGAAGAGGTCGAGCTCGGCACGGCGGAGATCCGCGAGATCTTCCGCTCGTCCAAGCTGGGCAACATCGCCGGTGTGCTGGTCCGCTCCGGCGAGGTCAAGCGCAACACCAAGGCGCGCCTGCTGCGCGACGGCAAGGTCGTCGCGGAGAACCTCAACATCTCCGGTCTGCGCCGCTTCAAGGACGACGTCACCGAGATCCGCGAAGGGTTCGAGGGTGGTATCAACCTCGGCAACTTCAACGACATCAAGATCGACGACGTCATCGCGACGTACGAGATGCGCGAGAAGCCCCGCGGCTGATCCGTATCGCGGTTGATCCGCACCCCCGGGGCAGCAGCCCCGGAGGCGCGGTGGGGGGGGGGGGGCGCGGCGGGGGGTTATGGGGGGCGGGCCCCGGCCCGGGGGGGGTGCGGGGGGGGGGTGGCCCCCCCCCGGGGT
>NZ_JBHYWP010000137.1:0-13943 GCF_042751845.1 Streptomyces sp. NPDC059398
GTGCTGCGGGGCCCTCGGGTCCCGCAGCACCGGGCGGCCGTCGTACGTGTCCGCTCCGGCGTGCTCAGACGGCCGGCACGCAGCGGCCGTCCTCGGTGCGGTAGTTCCAGCGGGCACCATCGCGCACCAGTTCCTTCACCGCGTTCACGAAGCGCTCCACGTGCTCGTCGGGCGTACCGGCGCCGAAGCTCACCCGTACCGCGTTGAGCGAGCGCTCCCCCGGCTCGCCCTCCGGGGCCCCGCACTCCCCCTGGTCCTGCGGGTCGCTGCCGAGCAGGGTCCGTACGAGCGGGTGGGCGCAGAAGAGACCGTCACGGACCCCGATGCCGTACTCGGCGGAGAGCGCGGCGGCGAAGTGCGAGCTGTTCCAGCCCTCCACCACGAACGAGATGACACCGACCCGCGGGGCGTCGTCGCCGAAGAGCGAGAGCACCTTGACCGCCTCCACTTCGCCGAGCCCTTCGAGGACCTTGGCGACCAGCGTCTGCTCGCGCTCCACCAGCGACGGGAAGCCCGCTTCGGTGAGCGCCCGGCAGGCGGAGGCGATGGAGTGGACGCCGATGACATTGGGCGATCCGGCCTCGTGGCGGGCGGCCGTGGTGTGCCACTCGACATCGACACCGCCGTCGGCGCGCCGGGCCACACTGCGGGAGGCGCCGCCGCCCGCGAGGTACGGCTCGGCCGCGAGCAGCCAGTCGGAGCGGCCGGCGAGGACCCCGGAGCCGAACGGGGCGTACAGCTTGTGGCCGGAGAAGGCGACCCAGTCGACGTCGAGCTCCGCGATGTCCACGGGGTGGTGCGGTGCGAGCTGCGCCGCGTCCAGCACGATACGGGCGCCGTGGGCGTGGGCGGCGGCGGCCAGCTCCCTTACCGGCCACAGCTCACCGGTGACGTTGGACGCGCCCGTGACGCAGACCAGGGCGGGCGCCTGCGGTGCCGTACGGGCGGCCAGCGCGCGGTCCAGGGTCTCGACGGCCTGCTGCGGGGTGCGCGGGGCGTTGAGGTAGGTCACCTCGGCGTCGCGCCAGGGCAGCAGCGAGGCGTGGTGCTCGGTCTCGAAGACGAAGACCTCGCAGCCCTCGGGGATCACCGCGGCGAGCAGATTCAGCGAGTCGGTGGTCGAACGGGTGAAGACGACCTGGTCGTCCTCGCGGCAGCCGAGGAACTCGGCGACGGTCGTCCGGCTGTTCTCGAAGAGGTCCGTGGAGAGCTGCGAGAGATACCCGGCGCCGCGGTGCACGCTGCCGTAGTACGGGGCGTACGCCGCCACGTCGTCCCAGACACGCTGGAGGGCCGGGGCGCTCGCCGCGTAGTCCAGCGCCGCGTAGCTGACCTCACCGCCGGTGACGAGCGGGACCAGGACGTCCCTGCCGAGCACCGGGAGGTTCTCGGAGGAATCCTGACAAACCGAAGGGTTGACGGCAGCGCTGGGGACAGACATGACGAACTCCCGGAAAAGGGCAGGCGAATGCACTGTGCGTGCCACACGCAACAGTGCGGAGAAAGGGTGCGGAGAAGGGGCCTACTGCCCTATCGCATTCGCTGAACCACGGAAGAACTCCCTCGACGACCAGGATCCCTGTCGAGGGATCCGCGCTTGCCGAGGACTTCGCTGCCCACGGCCTGGTCTTCACCCAGGGCACCCCGCCACGGACGGAGGGTTGCCGGACAGCGGGCTGGGGCCGTAGTCGCTGTCACTCATGACCTGGAGAGAATCCTGCCATACGTCGCCGGACGCGCCAAGGCGCAGTCCACAGCATGAGACCGCCGGCCGGCCGGATGCTGTGCGACCGCGCCCCGGTTGCCCGTACGGGGTCAGGCGTTGCTGGCGACGACCCAGCGCTCAAGGGCGCGGGCCGCCGCTCCCGAGTCGACGGACTCGGCGGCCCGCGCGATGCCATCGGCGATCCGCTCGTTGAGCGATCCGGGCCCCGGGTCCAGCGCGACCAGCGCCGCCGCCGAGTTGAGCAGGACGGCGTCCCGTACCGGACCGGCCTCACCGGCCAGCAGCCTGCGCGCCACATCCGCGTTGTACGACGAGTCGCCGCCGCGCAGCGCCTCCACCGGGACCAGACCGATGCCCACCTCGCGCGGGTCGAACGCCTCCTCGCGCACCGCGCCGTCCGCCACGGTCCAGACCCTGGACGTGGCGGTGGTGGTCAGCTCGTCGAGACCGTCGTCCCCGCGGAAGACCAGCGCCGACGAACCGCGCTCGGCCAGCACGCCCGCGACGATGGGCGCCATCCGGGCGTCGGAGACACCGGTCGCCTGCGCCCTGACCTTCGCCGGGTTGGTGAGCGGCCCGAGGAAGTTGAAGGTGGTGCGGATGCCCAACTCCTTGCGGGCCGCGGCCACATAGCGCAGTGCGGGGTGGAACTTCACCGCGAAGCAGTAGGTGATGCCCGCCTCAGCCGCGACCTCGACCACCCGCTCCGGGGTCAGCTGGAGATTGACGCCCAGCTTCTCCAGGACGTCGGATGCCCCGCTCTGGGACGAGGCCGCCCGGTTGCCGTGCTTGACGACCTTGGCGCCGGTGCCCGCCACGACGATGGAGGACATGGTCGAGATGTTCACGGTGTTGGCGCCGTCACCGCCGGTGCCGACGATGTCCACACTGGGACCCGGCACGTCGATGAGCCTGGCGTGCGCGTACATCGCCCGGACCAGACCGCTGATCTCCGCGACCGTCTCGCCCTTGGCGCGCAGCGCGACCGCGAACCCGGCGATCTGCGCGTCCGTCGCCTCGCCGCTCATGATGCGGTCCATCGCCCAGGCGGTGGCGTCCGCGCTCTGGTCGACGCCGCGGAGCAGGGAGTCGAGGACACCCGGCCAGGAGGGTGCCGCCACGCTGTCGCCGCCGACCGGGGTCACAACGCTCATGGTCCACTCCTGGGGTCCACCGTCGAACAGGGGTAAGGCCTGGGGCCTGTCGTCAGAGTGCCGTCGTTGCCCGAAGGGCGGCCGCGCGGCGTCTGGTGCGTGCGATCGCAAGGCGCCGGAATGTTCTCGTAGCGGAGCTACTAGGGCATTCCGGCAACGCCGCGAGCGTGCGTGCCAGGCGTCGCGCGGCAGGCGGCACTTTGACGACAGGCCCCAGCTTATCCAGCTCCGGGGAGCGCGAAGAGCCCCGTCCATCGAATGGACGGGGCTCCCGCTGTGGCGACTTCTCAGTCGGTCAGGTGATCAGTGGTGACCGTGGCCGCTGGTGATCTCCTTGTACTCGTCGGCGGTGGGCTTCTCGATCTGGCTGTGCTCGCCGTAGTAGCCCTTGCTGAGCTTGGCGCGGACACGGGTCAGACGGGAGACCTTGCGCGCGACACCGTTCTCGTCGACCTCGGGGCCGATTTCGAGCGGCTGGTACTGCTCGTGCGCGGTCAGGGTGTGCAGCTGCGCGGGGGCGAGCGGCTCGTGGACCTCGATGAACTCACCGTGCGGCAGGCGCTTGATGACACCGGACTCGCGCCCGTGCAGCACCTTCTCGCGGTCACGGCGCTGCAGGCCGAGGCACCAGCGCTTGGTGACGATGAACGCGATGACCGGTCCGACGAACATCCCGATCCGGACGAACCAGGTGATCGCGTTGATCGACAGATCGAAGTGCGTGGCCCAGAGGTCGTTGCCGCCGCCGACGAGCAGGATCAGGTAGAGCGTGATCCAGGCGACGCCGAGACCCGTACGCGTCGGGGCGTTGCGCGGGCGGTCCAGGATGTGGTGCTCGCGCTTGTCCCCGGTGATCCAGGACTCGATGAACGGGTAGACGCCGATACCGACCAGGACCAGCGGGAAGACCACGATCGGGATGAACACACCCAGGACGAGGGTGTGACCCCAGGCGTTGATCTCCCAGCCCGGCATGATGCGGACGAGACCTTCGGAGAATCCCATGTACCAGTCGGGCTGGGCGCCGGTCGACACCTGGTCCGGGCGGTACGGGCCGATCTCCCAGATCGGGTTGATCGAGGCGATCGCCGCCATGGCCGCGATGACACCGAAGACCAGGAAGAAGAAGCCTCCGGCCTTGGCCATGTAGACCGGCAGCAGCGGCATGCCGACGACGTTCTTGTTGGTCTTGCCGGGACCCGCGAACTGCGTGTGCTTGTGATAGAAGACCAGGATCAGGTGGCCGACCAGCAGACCGAGCATGATGCCCGGCAGCAGCAGGACGTGGACCGAGTAGAACCGGGAGACGAAGTCGCCGCCGGGGAACTCACCGCCGTACAGGAACATCGACAGGTACGAGCCGACGATCGGGATGGAGAGCATGACGCCCTCCATGAACCGCACACCCGTACCGGAGAGCAGGTCGTCCGGGAGGGAGTAGCCGGTGAAGCCGGTGAACATCCCGAGCACCAGCAGCAGGAAGCCGAAGAGCCAGTTGATCTCGCGCGGCTTGCGGAAGGCGCCCGTGAAGAACACGCGCATCATGTGCACCAGCATGCCGGCCAGGAAGACCAGGGCCGCCCAGTGGTGGATCTGCCGGATGAGCAGACCGCCGCGGACCTCCAGGCTGATGTTCACCGTCGAGGCGTACGCCTCGGACATGTGGATGCCCTGGAGCGGCACGTACGGGCCGTCGTAGACGACCTCGTTCATGCTCGGGTGGAAGAACAGCGTCAGATAGACACCCGTGAGGATGATGATGATGAAGCTGTAGAGGCAGATCTCCCCGAGCATGAAGGACCAGTGGTCCGGGAAGATCTTGCGCATGTTGGTCTTGGCCAGGCCGTAGATGCCGAGCCGGCCATCCGCCCAGTCGGCCACCCGCTCGCCGGCGGGCGCCTTGCGCTGTGTATCCGTCACGGTGCTCATCCGCGCTCCCAGAAGGCAGGACCGACGGGCTCTGCGAAGTCGCCGAGCGCTTCGAGGTTACCCTCGCCGTTCACACCGATCCGCAGCTGCGGAAGCGGGTGGCCGGCCGGGCCGAAGATGACGCGGGCGCCGTCGGACAGGTCGAAGGTGGACTGGTGGCACGGGCAGAGCACGTGGTGCGTCTGCTGCTCGTACAGGCTGATCGGGCAGCCGACGTGGGTGCAGATCTTGGAGAACGCGACGATGCCGTCGTGGGCCCACTCGCGTTCCTTCTTGTCCTTGATGTTGTCCGGCTGGATACGGACGATCATCAGGGCGGCCTTGGCGATCTGCGTCTGGAAGTCCTCGTCGGACTCCGAGAGGCCCTGCGGCATCGCGAACGTCAGCGAACCGACGGCCACGTCCTCGGGACGCAGCGGCTGGTTGGTGTTCATGTTGATGAGCACCTTGCCGCGCGCCCACAGCGTCTTGCGGAGCTTCTTCTCCGGCAGCGGACCCAGGTCGCGCAGGAGCATCACACCGGCGAGCGGCACCATGGCCATGGCGCCGAACAGCGTGGTGCGGATCAGCTTGCGGCGGCCGAAGCCGGACTCGGCGGCACCTGCCGCGAAGTCGGCCAGGACCTGCGCCTTGACCTCGGCCGGGGCCTCGATCGGGTGGCGGTCGGCCGGCATCTCGACGTCCGACATCAGCGTGCGGGCCCAGTGGACCGCGCCGGCGCCGATCGTGAAGAGCGCCACGCCCAGGGTCAGCCCCAGGGCGAAGTTGAGCGCGCTCACGTGCCCGAACGGGAAGACGAAAATGATCTTGTCGACGGGGAAGATCACATAGGACGCGATGAACCCGATCGTCGCCAGCATCGACAGCGTGAACAGGAAGGCGACCACGCGCTCGGAACGCTTGGCGGCCCGCTCGTCGATGTCCTGGATACGCGGCTTGTGGGCCGGCAGTCCCGGGTCCGCGAACGGGTCGTCCGCGGTCTTCACCGCACCGTGGGCGGTCTCCTGCTCGCTCGGCAGGTTCTCTTCGGAATTCTCTTGGCTACTCATGACTTCTTGGCCTTAGCGGTGTGGGCCGCGACCCAGATGGCAACTGCGATCAGCGCACCGAGTCCGAAGATCCAGCCGAACAGACCCTCACTGACCGGACCGAGGCCGCCCAGCTTGAGGCCGCCCTCGCTGGCGGAGTTGTCGCCGTTGACGGTCTTGATGTACGCGATGATGTTCTGCTTCTGCTTCTCCGGCATCGTGGTGTCGGGGAAGTTCGGCATCGACTGCGGGCCGGTCTGCATGGCCTCGTAGATGTGCTTGGGGCTCACGCCTTCGAGGCTCGGGGCGAACTTGCCGTGCGTCAGAGCACCACCCTCGCCGGTGAAGTTGTGGCACTGGGCGCAGTTGGTACGGAAGAGGTCGCCACCGGCTGCGGTGTCGGCACCCTTGTCGCTGTACTGCTTCGAGGTCGGCGCGATGGGTCCGGCACCGAGGGACGCCACGTACGCGGCGAGCTGGTCGATCTGCCCCTGCGAGTAGATGACCTTCTTCTTCGGCACCTGCGCGCCGGGCTGCTGGGCGGGCATCCGGCCGGTGCCGACCTGGAAGTCCACGGCGGCTGAGCCGACGCCGACCAGGCTGGGACCGTCGGACGATCCCTGGCCGCCCATTCCGTGGCAGCTTGCGCAGCCCACGGAGAACAGCTTCTTGCCCTCGCTGATGGCGAGGGACTGGGAGGTGTCGTCGGCCTGCGCCTTGCCCGCGGGAGCGAACGCGGCGTACAGCCCCCCGGTGGCCGCCAGCGCGAGGAGTAGGACGACGACCGCCGCCAACGGGTGGCGTCGTCGTGCGGAGAGCTTTTTCACGGATTACCCCGGTGTCAGGATCTTCTGCGTCGGTGCTTGCTGGATGAGTGGGGCGTCGGGCCCGATTACTTGATCAGGTAGATCGTCGCGAAGAGGCCGATCCACACGACATCGACGAAGTGCCAGTAATAGGACACGACGATGGCTGCGGTGGCCTGCTGGTGCGTGAATCTCTTGGCCGCGTATGTCCTGCCGAGTACGAACAGGAAGGCGATCAGGCCGCCTGTCACATGCAAGCCGTGGAAGCCGGTGGTCAGGTAGAACACCGAGCCGTACGGGTCGGAGGAGAGCGAAAGCCCGTCCTCCTTCACCAGGCTGGTGTACTCGAAGATCTGGCCTCCGATGAAGATCGCACCCATCACGAACGTGATCGAGAACCACGAGCGCAACTTCTTCACGTCGCCGCGCTCGGCGGCGAAGACGCCGAGCTGGCACGTGAGAGAGGAGAGCACAAGGATCGTGGTGTTCGTCGCCGAGAAAGGAACGTTCAGCGAGGACGCCATATCCTTCCAGTGCTCGGGACCCGTCACCGATCGCAGGGTGAAGTACATCGCGAAGAGGGCCGCGAAGAACATCAGCTCGGAACTCAACCAGATGATGGTTCCGACGCTGGTGAGGTTCGGCCGATTGACCGACGGGTGCGCGTGCCCGGTTTCTACTGTCGTTGCTGTCGCCACGACCGACATTATGTCGGTCGCTTATCCCGCCCTCACCCTGGGGGGTGCCGTTCGGTGTGTCAGCGGCTCGTGTCCAGCCCGAACGGCCCATCACGAGGCAGGCCATAACGGTGTTGACGGGGTGTCGGACGGAGTAGCATCCGCGCCAGGGTCCCGCCCCCACGGGCCCCTGCGGGCCCTCCGGGGGTCCCGCCGCCCCGAGGACACAGCCGTCACAGCCGTCACGGAGGAACAATGCAGCCGAGCGCCACGGTCCTGGTCTACAGCGACGACGCGAACACCCGGGAGCAGGTACGGCTCGCGGCGGGCCGCAGGCCGGCCTCGGACGTGCCGCCGGTGCAGTACCTGGAGTGCGCGACGCTCGACGCGGTCCTCGGCGCCCTGGACAGGGGCGGGGTCGACGTCTGCGTACTGGACGGCGAGTCGGTCCCCGCCGGGGGCATGGGTGTGTGCCGGCAGATCAAGGACGAGGTCTTCCACTGCCCGCCCGTGCTGCTGCTGATCGGCCGCCCGCAGGATGCCTGGCTGGCCACCTGGAGCCGTGCGGACGCCGCGGTGACCCTGCCGGTGGAGCCGGTGGAGTTCGCGGACGCACTGGCCGCCCTGGTGCGCGACCGGCTCTCGGCCGGCGCCGTCTCCGCGGGGTCCTGACCGGGGACCCGGCTCCTCCCCCGCGGAGACGGCGGCGCCGTCGGGCGGGTCAGAGCGCGGCGGGCCTCAGCCGGGCCGTCTGCGCGGGTGTCCCGGTGTTCTGCTTGCCGTTCGTCAGGGCGCTGCCCTTGGCCCACTTGGCCCAGGACACGTTCCAGTCGCCGTAGCCGTTGTCGAACGGCGTCATCATGTTGCCGTCGCTGCCGACGACCTTGACTATGTCGCCCTGGCGCACGTGGTTGAAGAACCACTCGGCGTTGCCGGTGCTCATACCGGTGCAGCCGTGGCTGGTGTTGGCGGAGCCCTGCGACCCCTCGGACCAGGGTGCGGCGTGCACGTACTCACCGCTGAGTGTGACCTGTGTCGCGTAGTAGACCGGCAGGTCGTACGAGTCGGAGCTGCCGGCGGCTATCCCGATGCTGGAGCTGGTCATACGGACGAAGTACGTCTTGCCCAGCACGACCTTGACGCCGTTGCGGGTCTCGAAGCCCGGCTTGCCGGTGGTCACCGGGATGGTGTTGATCACCTGGCCGTCGCGCTTGACCGTCATCTCGTGGGCGGAGGCGTCGGTTATCGCCTCCAGTCGGTCCCCGGTCTTCAGCTTGAGCGGCTTGGCCGCGCCGCCGTAGAGCTTGTCGCTCACCTTTATGCCGTTGAGGTTGCTGTGCACGTTGATGACGGCGTGCGCGGGCCAGTACTCCTTCGGGCGGTAGTGCAGCGTCTTGCTGTTCACCCAGTACCAGGCGCCTTCGACGGAGGGCACCGAGTCGACCTTCAGGGCGCGTTCGACCTGGGCCCTGGCGGCCTTGTCCTTGACGGGCGCGCTGAGCTGGGCGGTGACGGGCTGGCCGACTCCGTACTCGCCCGCCTTGGGGCCGAAGGTGACGTTCAGCCGGTGGGATGCGGGGGCGGTGTCGAAGGACATCGACCGGTTGCCGGGGGCGCCGTCGTCGTCCTCGGTGGCGACCCTGACCGTGTAGTGCGCCCCTGCGGCCAGCGGAGCGGTGCTGTGCCATCTGGTGCCGTCGGCGGAGAGTTCGCCCGCCAGCTGGCGTCCTGTGCTGTCGGTGGCCGTCACATCGGTGATGCGGCCGTCGTCATCCTTGGAGGTGACTTCGAGGGGCTTGTCGGGGTCGGCCTTGCCGTTGTTCTTGGGGCCGTTGAAGGAGATCGAACCGGCCGCGTCGAACGGCGAGGCGGAGAGTGGGTTGCTGCCGGAACTGCCGCACGCGGTCGCCGCGGCCCCAAGGGACACGACCAGCAGCGTGCAGCTCAGGACCGTACGGATTCGAGGTGCATGGCTCATATGCACACGTTAAGAAGATCACCTGGTAACGGCACGCCGGATGACTGCAAATGAGGAGGCCCGGACACCTGATCGGCGTCCGGGCCTCCCCGTTCGGTCCAGCTGTGGGGGCGTGGCCCCTACTGGTTCTGGTTCTCTCCGCGGTAGAACTCGAAGACCCAGCCCCAGAGGCCGACCACGACGAGCGGTGCCGAGAAGTACAGCAGCCACCAGCCCATGGCGATGGCCAGGAAGGCGAGCGCGCCGCCGACGGCCAGCGAGATCGGCTGCCAGCTGTGCGGGGCGAAGAAGCCCACCTCACCGGCGTCGTCCGCGACGTCGGCCTCCTTGTTGTCCATCGCGCCGGCGTCGATCCGCCTGGCCGTGAAGGCCAGGTAGAAGCCGATCATGATGCTCAGCCCGAAGGCCATGAAGAGGGCCGTCGTTCCGGCTGCCTCCTTCGACCACACGCCGTAGACGACCGCCACGGCGAGGATGAAGACGGCCAGCCAGATGAACATCTTGCCTTGGACCTTCACTTGCCCGCCTCCTTGCCGCCGGACAGGACCTTCTCACCGGAGCCGTGGTTCTCGAGCTGGTCGAGCGCCGCGATCTCCGGGTGGTGCAGGTCGAACGCCGGGGATTCGGAACGGATCCTCGGGAGGGTCGTGAAGTTGTGCCGCGGCGGCGGGCACGACGTCGCCCATTCGAGCGAACGGCCGTAGCCCCACGGGTCGTCGACCTCGATCTTCTTGCCGTACTTGGCGGTCTTCCAGACGTTGTAGAAGAACGGCAGGATCGACAGGCCCAGCAGGAAGGAGCTGATGGTCGAGATGGTGTTCAGCGTGGTGAAGCCGTCGGCGGCGAGGTAGTCCGCGTAACGGCGCGGCATGCCCTCGACACCCAGCCAGTGCTGCACCAGGAACGTGCCGTGGAAGCCCACGAACAGCGTCCAGAAGGTGATCTTGCCGAGCCGCTCGTCCAGCATCTTGCCCGTGAACTTCGGCCACCAGAAGTGGAATCCGGAGAACATCGCGAAGACCACGGTGCCGAAGATGACGTAGTGGAAGTGCGCGACGACGAAGTACGAGTCGGAGACGTGGAAGTCCATCGGGGGCGAGGCCAGGATGACGCCGGTCAGACCACCGAAGGTGAAGGTGATCAGGAAGCCGACGGCCCAGAGCATCGGTGTCTCGAAGGACAGCGACCCCTTCCACATCGTGCCGATCCAGTTGAAGAACTTCACACCGGTCGGCACCGCGATCAGGAAGGTCATGAAGGAGAAGAACGGCAGGAGCACACCGCCCGTGACGTACATGTGGTGCGCCCACACCGTCACGGAGAGACCGGCGATGGAAATCGTCGCCGCGACCAGGCCGATGTATCCGAACATCGGCTTTCTGGAGAACACTGGAATCACTTCGGAAATAATTCCGAAGAATGGCAGCGCGATGATGTACACCTCTGGATGGCCGAAGAACCAGAAGAGGTGTTGCCATAGGAGCGCGCCGCCATTTGACGCATCGAATACATGGGCGCCGAACTTGCGGTCCGCCTCCAGCGCGAAGAGTGCGGCGGCGAGGACCGGGAAGGCCAGCAGGACCAGTACACCGGTCAGCAGGACGTTCCACACGAAGATCGGCATACGGAACATCGTCATGCCGGGGGCGCGCATGCAGATGATCGTGGTGATGAAGTTGACCGAGCCGAGGATCGTGCCGAAGCCCGAGAAGGCCAGACCCATGATCCACATGTCGGCGCCGACACCCGGCGACCGGACGGCGTCCGACAGCGGGGAGTAGGCGAACCAGCCGAAGTCGGCCGCGCCCTGCGGGGTGATGAAGCCACCGACCGCGATGAGCGAGCCGAAGAGGTACAGCCAGTACGCGAACATGTTCAGCCGCGGGAACGCCACATCGGGCGCCCCGATCTGCAGCGGCATGATCCAGTTCGCGAATCCGGCGAAGAGCGGCGTCGCGAACATCAGCAGCATGATCGTGCCGTGCATCGTGAACGCCTGGTTGAACTGCTCGTTCGACACGATCTGCGTACCCGGACGGGCCAGCTCGGCGCGCATGACGAGCGCCAGCACACCGCCGATGCAGAAGAAGGCGAACGATGTGACCAGATACATCGTGCCGATCGTCTTGTGGTCAGTGGTGGTCATCCACTTGATGACGATGTTTCCCGGCTCTTTGCGCCGTACCGGCAGCTCGCTCTCGTAGGAGTCGTCTGCTGCGGCGGCACCCTGAGGTTCGTTGAGGATGCTCACAGGTTGTTCGTCTCCGCGTTCTTGGCGTGGCCAGTCTGCGCGATCCCGGCGGGGATGTAGCCGTTCTGGTGCTTGGCCGCCAGGTCCTTGAGGTGCTGCTTGTAGCGCTCCGGGGAGACGACCTTCACGTTGAAGAGCATCCGGGAGTGGTCTACGCCGCACAGCTCAGCGCACTTGCCCAGGAAGGTGCCCTCCTGGTTGGGGGTCACCTCGAAGGAGTTGGTGTGGCCCGGGACAACGTCCATCTTCATGAGGAACGGCACCACCCAGAAGTCGTGGATGACGTCGCGCGAAGTGAGAACGAAGCGGACCTTCTCGCCCTTGGGCAGCCAGAGGGTCGGCCCCGGGTTGCCGGTCTGCGGGTTCCGGGAGGCCGGCGTGCCGACGTCGTAGACGCCTTCGGCTCCCTTGGGGAACTGCTTGGTGAAGCGGTCCGGGATATCGGACAGCTCTGTGGTCTTCGCCGCGTTGCCCGTGGAGGGGTTGCCGTCCACGTCCTCCACGTAGTTGAAGCCCCAGCTCCACTGGAAGCCGACCACGTTGATCGTGTGGGCGGGCTTCGCCGAGAGGCTGAGGAGCTTCGACTCATCGCGTGCGGTGAAGTAGAAGAGCACCGAGACGATGATGAGAGGGACCACGGTGTACAACGCCTCGATCGGCATGTTGTACCGGGTCTGAGCAGGTACCTCCACCTTGGTCCGGCTACGCCGGTGGAAGATGACACTCCAGATGATCAGCCCCCACACCAGCACGCCCGTGGCGAGCGCTGCCGCCCACGAGCCCTGCCAGAGGGAGAGGATCCGAGGTGCCTCTTCCGTTACCGGGGTGGGCATACCAAGGCGGGGGAAATCCTTGTACGAGCAACCGGTGGCGGTCACAAGGATCAGGCCCGCAGTCAGCACCTGCGGCAGCTTCCGCCGCATCGGGCGCCGCGACGAGCGGTCGGAGCCGTTGGGACTCACGTAGCGCCTTCCCGAGAGTCTCGCCCGCGCGGCCGGTTGCGGCCGCATCGAGGCCGGTCGCCGGTCCTGCTCGGGCAGGGGTTTGGATGTTTATGCGGACCAAACCCTACTGGAGGCCATTTGGGGCCGCGCGGGGAGGGTGCCCAACGCGCCGTCGGACACCCCGAAGGGGTGGAATCCCGGCTTCCGGCAGGGATCTGACGCTCCCTCCCCCGACCGGGCGGGCCGGGCCCCCGGCGACCGGCGGCTAGCGTGGCGCCGTGTCCTACTTCGATACCGCGTCCTCCGCACCCCTGCACCCCGTCGCACGTCAGGCCCTGCAAGCCTCCCTCGACGAGGGCTGGGCCGATCCGGCCCGGCTGTACCGGGAGGGCCGGCGGGCGCGGCTGCTGCTCGACGCGGCCCGGGAGGCGGCGGCGGAGGCGGTCGGGTGCCGCCCGGACGAGCTCGTATTCACCTCTTCGGGCACTCGGGCGGTCCACTCCGGAATTGCCGGAGCACTTTCCGGCCGTCGGCGTGTCGGCGGTCACCTGGTGGTGTCGGCGGTCGAACACTCTTCGGTGCTCCATTCGGCGGCGGCCCACGAGGCGGCGGGCGGTTCGGTGACCGAGGTGGCGGTCGGGCGGACCGGCGCCGTGGATCCCGGGGTGTACGCGGCGGCGCTGACCCCGGGGACCGCGCTGGCCTGTCTGCAGTCCGCCAACCACGAGACCGGCACCGAGCAGCCGGTCGCCGAGGTCGCCGGCGCGTGCCGGGCCGCCGGGGTACCGCTCCTGGTGGACGCGGCCCAGTCGCTGGGCTGGGGGCCGGTCGCCGGTGACTGGTCGCTGCTTGCCGCCAGCGCCCACAAGTGGGGCGGGCCGGCCGGGGTGGGGCTGCTCGCCGTACGGAAGGGTGTGAGGTTCGTCCCCCAAGGACCGGCGGACGAGCGGGAGTCCGGGCGCGCCGCCGGGTTCCAGAACGTACCGGCGATCGTGGCCGCCGCGGCATCGCTGCGGGCGGTGCGGGCCGGGGCCGCCGCCGAGTCGGTACGGCTGCGCGCGCTGGTGGACCGGATCAGGGCCTCGGTGGGCGAACGGGTGACGGATGTCGAGGTGGTGGGCGATCCGGGGCGGCGGCTGCCGCATCTCGTGACGTTCTCCTGTCTCTATGTCGATGGGGAGACTCTGCTGCACGAGCTGGATTTGGCCGGTTTCTCCGTGTCGTCCGGTTCGTCCTGCACCAGCAGCACGCTGACGCCCAGTCATGTGCTGCGGGCGATGGGGGTGCTCTCGGAGGGGAATGTGCGCGTCTCGCTGCCGCTCGGGGTGACGGAGGCGGAGGTCGACCGGTTTCTGGACGTGCTGCCGGGGGTGGTGCGTGCGGTACGCGAGCGGCTGGGCGCCGGGGCCGGGCCGGTGACGGGCGGGGCTCGCCGGGCGGGGGCGGAGGT
>NZ_JBHYWP010000137.1:14042-17729 GCF_042751845.1 Streptomyces sp. NPDC059398
TCTCGGCGGAGCCGGGGGCGGAGGTCTCGGCGGAGCCGGGGGCGGAGGTCTCGGCGGAGCCGGGGGCGGAGGTCTCGGCGGAGCCGGGGGCGGAGGTCTCGGCGGAGCCGGGGGCGGAGGCCGGCACGCGGCCGGAAGGTGCGGGCGCGGCGGAGGCCGGCGCCGGAACCGGAGCCGGGGGCGGTCCTGTGACGGGGCTCGTCGTGGACGCGCTCGGGAAGCGGTGCCCCGTTCCGGTGATCGAGCTGGCAAAGGTGTTCGGGGATGTACCCGTGGGCGGGGTGGTGACGGTGCTCTCGGACGACGAGGCCGCGAAGCTCGACGTACCGGCCTGGTGCGAGATGCGGGGTCAGAGGTACGAGGGGGCGCACCCGGTCGACGGGGGTACCGCCTTCCGGGTGCGCCGGGTGTCGTGAGCCGGTCCCCGCCCAGGAAGTACAGGACGTACAAGAGACGTACAGGACGTACGGAAGGTCCCGCCGGGGCCGTGAGGAAGCGCCCCGGGGCCCGGTTCCGGACGGTGGGCTACTGGAGGTGGGCCCGGACCTCGGCCGCCGCGTCGTGGCCGTACGCCTTGGTGAAGCGGTCCATGAAGGTGGCGTGGCGCAGCGTGTACTCCTGCGTGCCCAGCGTCTCGATCACCAGCGTGGCCAGCATGCAGCCGGTCTGCGCCGCACGCTCCAGACCGACGCCCCAGGAGAGCCCGGAGAGGAAGCCCGCGCGGAACGCGTCGCCCACGCCGGTCGGGTCGACCTTCGCCTCCTCCTCGGCGCAGCCGACCACGATCGGCTCCTCGCCCTTGCGGTCGATCCGGACGCCCCGGGCGCCGAGCGTGGTGACCCGGTGGCCGACCCGGTCGAGGATCTCCTCGTCGGTCCAGCCGGTCTTGGACTCGATGAGCCCCTTCTCGTACTCGTTGGAAAAGAGGTACGTGGCGCCGACGAGCAGCGTGCGGATGTCCTCGCCCGTCATCCGGGCGATCTGCTGGGAGAAGTCGGCGGCGAACGGGATGGAGCGGGTGCGGCACTCCTCGGTGTGGCGGAGCATCGCCTCGGGGTCGTCGGCCCCGATCAGCACCAGGTCGAGTCCGCCGACGCGCTCGGCGACCGACTGAAGCTCGATCTGGCGGGCCTCGCTCATGGCGCCCGTGTAGAACGAGCCGATCTGGTTGTGGTCGGCGTCCGTGGTGCACACGAACCGGGCGGTGTGCAGAACCTCGGAGATCCGGACCGAACCGGTGTCCACGCCGTGCCGGTCGAGCCAGGCGCGGTACTCGTCGAAGTCGGGGCCCGCGGCGCCGACCAGGATCGGGTCCGTGCCGAGCTGGCCCATCCCGAAGCAGATGTTGGCGCCGACGCCTCCGCGCCGTACATCGAGGGTGTCGACCAGGAAGGAGAGCGAGACCGTATGGAGCTGATCGGCGACCAGCTGGTCGGCGAAACGGCCGGGGAAGGTCATGAGGTGGTCGGTGGCGATGGAGCCGGTGACTGCGATGCGCACGGCGAGGACTCCTGCGGAGGAGGGAGGCGGACACCTCACGCTACCGGTTCGTACGCCCTCGGCTCGAAGGGAGGAAACTACCCGATAGTAGCGCTTTCTCCGCAAGCCGCCTCGTGCCTACGCTGACTTATGAACTCCTTCGCGCCGAAGGGCGCAGCACCGTCCGATTCCGGGTCCGGCCGTACCGATCCGACCGACCGGACCGATCTGACGGACCTCACCGATCTGACCGGCCTGCGCGGCGACTGTGCGCGTATGGCTCCGCACTGGGTGGTGCCCGTGCGGCCCGCGCCCGCCCCCGTACCCCCGTCCCTGATCCACGGGGTGAAGGTACCGCCCGCCTCCGCGCGGCTGATCGACTCCATGTCCGAGTACGGGGACTGAGCACGCGCATCACGGGCTGAGCCCCACCGGCCGCACGCCCCCTGAGCGGCCGGGCAGGAAGCCCGAGGGAACCGTGTGCTCCCCCGCCCCGTCCCACCTCCGTTCCCCCGCACGGGGGAACGGCCACGACAGTGGGCGGCAGCGGAGTCGAAGGAGCATGCGGTGAGCAGCGAGCGACCCGAGCACGACACGGCACGTCCCCGTCGGCGGCGGTCCCCGGCCGCCGTCACATCGGTTGCGGCAGCGGTGCTGCTCGCTGGGGGCGGCGGGGCCTACTGGGCGGCGACAGCGGCCGGGCACGACAACGGCGGCGCGGAGACCAGCGCGACCCCCGGCGGTGGTGCCACGGCCCCTCCTCCCCTCGCCCTGGACCAGTCGGCCCGTACCGGCGGCGGCTCCCCGGGCATCGCACCGGGGGAACCCGACCCGCGGGGCCCCGTGTACCGCCCCGGCGGGACCTTCCCCGCGCCACCGAAAACGGCTCCGGTCTACCGCGCCGACGGCACCGTCGCCGCCGCCGATGTGGCACGGCTGGCCCACGCGCTCGGGGTGCAGGGCACTCCGCGGCTGGTGGGTACGGAGTGGAAGGTGGGCGCGGACAAGGACGGTTCGGGTCCGCTGCTCCAGGTGGCCCGGCAGGCCCCGGGCAGCTGGACGTTCACCCGGTTCGGCAGCGGCGGCAGCGACAACTGCCCGAGTGGAAAGCTCTGTTCCAACGGCTCCAGCGGTTCCAGCGGTTCCAGCGGAGGGACCGGTCCGGGTACGGGGTCGGCCGGTGACGGGAAGCCGGTGAGCGAGCAGGCGGCGCGGGCCGCGGCCGCCCCGCTGCTGAAGGCGCTGGGCGAGAGCGACGCGAAGCTGGACGCGAGCCGGGTGATGGGCGCGGTGCGGGTGGTGAACGCCGATCCGAAGGTGGGCGGGCTGCCCACGTACGGCTGGACGACCGGGTTGCAGATCGGGGCGGACGGCCGGCTGACCGGCGGCACCGGCCTGCTGAAGGCCCCCGTCAAGGGTGCGGAGTATCCGCTGACCGGCGCGGCCGAAGCTCTGAAGCGGCTGAACTCGTCCGCGGGCGGAGGGTCCGGAGCAGGGGGCTCCGGTACGGGCGGCTGCGCCACGATGGAGCCGCTCACCGGTTACTCGGCCACCGGCGCCGGTGACGGCCGTGTCAGCAGCGGGAGCGGCGCCTCCCGAACCGGCACGGCGAGCGCCCCGCCCTCCACGCCCTGTACGCCGGCGTCCAAGTCCCCGGGGTCCCGGGCGGTCACCGTGAGCCACGCGGAGCTGGGGCTCGCGATGCGGCTGTCCGGCGGACGGCAGATCCTCGTACCCTCCTGGCTCTTCGACGTCCGGCCCGAGGGTACGGCCGGGCCCGCCACGGTCACCGCGACGGCGGTGGAGGACCGCTATCTGGCGAAGCCGGAACCGCCCACCGGGGGGAACCACCCCGGCGGCTCCGACCAGACCCCGACGGCCTACCGCGCCGACGGACGGACCCTGACGCTGCGCATCATGGGCCAGATGTGTGGCCGGTACGGCGTACGGACCACCGAGAACACGGACACGGTGCGGGTGGCGCTGAGCGCGCCGGTCCGCAAGCCCGGGAAGGTCTGCCCCGACATCATCGGATCGGTGACGCAGAAGGTGCGGCTGGAGCAGCCGCTGGGGGCCCGGCGGGTCATCGACGCGGCGAACGGCGAGCCCGTACCGCAGATGTGAGCCGGGGGGGGCCCGCCGGGGGGGGGGCCCAGGCGCGGGGGCGCCCCCCACGACGGCAGGGACGGCGCCGGGACCGGGGGCACC
>NZ_JBHYWP010000138.1:0-6726 GCF_042751845.1 Streptomyces sp. NPDC059398
GACAGGGGCCGCTGCACCCTGATCGACTGGAGCAGCCCGACCGCTATCCACACGGCGAACATCGAGGAGCCTCCGTACGAGACGAACGGCAGCGGAAGCCCCGCCACCGGCATGATGCCGAGGGTCATCCCGATGTTCTCGAACGCCTGGAAGGCGAACCAGGCGATGATCCCGGCCGCGACGATCGTGCCGTACAGCTCGGTCGCGTCCCGGGCGATCCGGCAGGCGCGCCAGAGCACGATGCCGAGGAGGACCAGGATCAGTCCGGCGCCCACGAAGCCGAGTTCCTCGCCCGCGACGGTGAAGACGAAGTCCGTCTGCTGCTCGGGGACGAACTGTCCGGTGGTCTGCGAGCCGTGGAAGAGGCCCGTTCCGTGCAGGCCGCCCGAACCGATCGCGATACGCGCCTGGTTGGTGTTGTAGCCGACGCCCGCCGGATCGAGCGCGGGGTTGGCGAAGGCGGCGAAGCGGGCGATCTGGTAGTCGTCGAGCAGCCCGGCCTTCCAGATCCCGATGGCGCCGGCCACTCCGGCGCCGATCAGTCCGACCACCCAGCGGTTGGAGGCGCCGGAGGCCAGCAGCACCCCGAGGACGATCATCACGATCACCATGACCGAGCCGAGGTCGGGCATCAGCATGATGATCAGGATCGGGAGCGCGGCCACCCCGAGCGACTTGGCGACCGTGCGGTGGTCGGGGTGGTCCTGGTCGCCCGCGTCGACCCGCGAGGCGAGGATCATCGCCATCCCGAGAATGATCGTGATCTTGGTGAACTCGGACGGCTGGAGGGAGAATCCGCCGCCGATGACGATCCAGGCGTGCGCACCGTTCACGGTCTGCCCGAGCGGTGAGAGGACCGCGAGGATCATCAGGACGGAGAGGCCGTACAGGATCGGGACGGCGCCGCGCAGGGTCCGGTGGCCGAGCCAGATGGTGCCGATCATCAGCGCCACCCCGACGCCGGTGTTCATGGCGTGGCGCAGCAGGAAGTAGTACGGGTCGCCGTGGGTCAGGGAGTTGCGGCCGCGGGTGGCCGAGTAGACCAGCAGCATGCCGATGAACGACATCGCGAGCGACGCCACCATCAGCGGCCAGTCCAGCCTGCGCACCAGGGAGTCGCGGGCGGTCATCTTGGACCAGGCGCCCTGCTCGGGGGCGTACCGCGCTACGGAGAATCCGCCCATGTCCTAGTCCCTCCTGCCCGGTCCGGCCGCGATCTGCGTTCCGCCGGACGACGAAGGCGAGGGAGGCGCCGGCGGCGACGATGAGGAGTCCGGCTTGGCGGGCGTGATCTTGGGCGAAATGATCGCACCGTCCTTGTCGATCTTCGGCAACGCCGTCTGCGGCTTCGGCAGGAGCGCCTTCTTGGGGTCCTGCTTGCCGTCCTTGCCGAGGCCGTACATCGCTTCGTAGATCTTGCGGACCGCGGGACCCGCGGCGCCGGAACCGGTACCACCCTGGGAGATCGTCATCACGATCGCGTAGTCCTTGGTGTACGTGGACAGCCACCCGGTGGTCTGCTTGCCCGCGACCTCGGCGGTGCCGGTCTTGGCGTGCAGCGGGATCTTGTCCTGCGGCCAGCCGCCAAACTGCCAGGCGGCCGTACCGCTGGTGACGACGCCTTCCAGGGCCTTGTTGATGTACGAGACGGTCGACTTCTTGTCGGGGAGCCTGCCGATGCGCTTCGGCTTGATCGGCTGCACCGTCTTACCGTCGGCGCTGATGACCGCCTTGCCCACGCTCGGCTGGTACATCGTGCCGCCGTTGGCGAGGGCCGAGTAGATCATCGCCTCCTGGACCGGGGTGAGGAGCGTGTCGCCCTGGCCGATGGCGTAGTTGACCGAGTCACCGGCGCGGATCTGCTTGCCGTCGGTGCAGTTCTCGTACTCGATCTGTTCGACGTAGGTGCCGTTCTTCTTGCCCTGCTTGCACCAGAGGTCCTTGTTCGCCTCCCAGTAGGCCTTCTTCCACTCGCGGTCCGGGACCCGGCCCGCCAGCTCGTTGGGGAGGTCGATGCCGGTCTTCTTGCCGAGCCCGAACTCGCGGGCGGTCTTGAAGAACCAGTCCTTCGGGTGCTTGGGGTTGTTGCCGCCGTCCTTCTTCCACTGGTCGTACGCCACGTGGTAGAAGACCGTGTCGCAGGAGACCTCCAGGGCCTTGCCCAGGCTGATGTCCCCGTAGTTCTCGCCCTCGAAGTTCTTGAACTCGCGGTTGCCGATGGTCATCGACGAGGTGCAGGGGTAGCCGCCGTCCGGGGCGTATCCGGCGTTGATGGCGGCGCTGGTGGAGATGACCTTGAAGGTGGAGCCGGGCGCCGACTGTCCCTGGATGGCGCGGTTCAGCAGCGGATAGTTGGAGGACGTCTTCGTGAGCCTGGAGTAGTTCTTGGCCGAGATGCCGCCGCCCCAGACGTTGGGGTCGTACGTCGGGGCGCTGGCCATCGCGATGACCTGGCCCGTGTGCACGTCCATCACCACGGCCGCGCCCGAGTCGGCCTTGTAGTTGGTGTGGGTGACCGAGTCATAGGTCTTGCGGAGGGCCTTCATCGTCGCGTCCAGCTCCTTCTCGGTCAGCGCCTGGACCCGGGAGTCGATGCTGGTGACGAGGGAGCTGCCGGGCTGTGAAGCCGTCTGGCCGGCCTTGCCGATGACCCGGCCGAGGTTGTCCACCTCGTAGCGGGTGACACCTGACTTGCCGCGCAGCTGCTGGTCGTACGTGGACTCAAGTCCGGCCCGGCCGACCTGGTCGGAGCGGAGCAGCGGGTTGTTCGTCTTGTTGGACGCGGCGACTTCCTTGTCGGTGACCGGGCCGAGGTAGCCCAGCACCTGGGCGGCGTTGAGCCCGCCCTTGCCGGGGTAGTCGCGGACGGCGGTCGGCTCGGCGGTGATGCCGGGGAAGTCCTCGGTGCGCTCCCGGATCTGGAGCACCTGCTGGGTGGTGGCCTTCTCGGTGACGGGGATCGGCTGGTACGGCGAACCGTTCCAGCACGGCTTGGGGGTCTTCGCGTCACAGAGCCTGATCTTCGCGATGACGTCGGCGGGCTTCATCCCGAGGACACCGGCCAGCCGGGTGAGGACGGCTTTGCCGTCGTCCTTCATCTTCAGCAGGGCGGTCCGGTTGGCGGAGACGACGAGCTTTGTCTCGTTGTCGGCGATCGGCACCCCGCGCGCGTCGTAGATGGAGCCCCGCACGGCGGGCTGGACGACCTGCTGTACGTGGTTGTTCCTGGCCTCCGCGCTGTACTCCTGGCCGTTGCGGATCTGGAGGTACCAGAGCCGGCCGCCGAGGGTGAGGAGGAGGGAGAAGACAAGGACCTGGATGACGACGAGCCGGATCCGGACCCGTGAGGTCCGTCCGGTCTCGGGAATATTGCTCACAGCCGCGCCCCACTGATCGTCCGGCCGGGGTCCGACGGCCGTGCCCCCGCGTGTCGCAGTCTCACAGCCTCTTGACCCCCTTGATACGTCCGGCCTTCGCCGCGCGTGACTTGGCCGCCTTCATCCGCAGACCGCCGCGCTGGCTGCCGATCTTCAGTCCGGTGCCGGTCGCCAGCCAGCCGGTGGCGACATCGCTCGTCACACCGCCGGTGTCGCGGCCCTCGGCGAGCGGGTCGTTCTCGGCCCGTCTCGCCAGCGCCATGATGAACGGGACGGTGAAGGGCGCGAGCAGCAGGTCGTAGACGGCGGCGCTGAACAGCAGCCCGAGCAGACCCACATGGCGGGCGGCGGTGTCCCCCACCAGAGAGCCCACCCCGGCGTAGAGCAGCGTGGAGCCGATCGCGGCGGCGACCACCACGACCATCGGACCGGTGACGGACCTGAGGCGCCCGTTCTCCGGCTTGGCGAGCCCCGCGGCGTAACCGATGACGCAGAGCACCAGGGCGTACCGCCCCGCTGCGTGGTCGGCGGGCGGGGCCAGATCGGCCAGCAGACCGGCGCCGAACCCGATGAAGGCGCCGCCCACATGGCCGTACACCAGGGCGAGGCCCACCACCGTGAGGAGCAGCAGGTCCGGCACGGCGCCGGGGAGTTGCAGTCGGGCGAGCACGCTCACCTGGATCACCAGGGCGACCACCACCAGCGTGGCCGAGAGCAGCATCCGGTTGAGACGCATACGGATCAGCTCCTACTACTGGGGGGCGTTGGGGTCGTTGCCGGGGCCGGTGTTGTCGCCGGAGTCGCTGTTGGCGCTGTTGTCGCCCGCCCCGGTGTTGTCGCTGTTGTCGCCCGCGCCGGAGTTGTTGTCCCCGGCACCGGTGTTGGCGTTGTTGCCGCCGCCGGGTGAGGGCGTGACGGTGACCGTGACGGTGGGGGCGGGCTTCGCCTTGGCGGGCTTGGCCGGCAGGACCGTGTCGCGCGGGTTGCTGCGCGGCGGCTCCACGACGACGCCGACCAGGTCGAGCTTGGTGAAGCTGACGTACGGACGGACGTAGACCGTACGGGTGAGGTCGCCGCCCGAGGGGTCGACGCGGACGACCCGGCCGACGGGCACACCGGGCACGAAGGGCTTGTCGTTGCTGGAGCCGAAGGTGACGAGCCGGTCGCCCTTCTTGACGTCGGCCTTGCCGTTGAGGAACTGCACGGAGAGCGGACGGTCGCCGCGGCCGGTGGCGAAGCCGACCTCGTCGCTGCGCTCCATCCGGGTGCCCACGGTGAAGTCGGGGTCGTTGGCGAGCAGCACGGTGGCGGTGTGGGGGCCGACGGTGGTGACCCGGCCCACGAGTCCGTCCCCGTTGAGCACGGTCATGTCCCGCTTGATGCCGTCGGCGGTCCCGGTGTCGATGGTGATCGTCCAGGAGAAGCCCTGGGCCGCTCCTATGGCGATGACCTGGGCTCCCTTGATTCCGTACTGGCCCGCGCCCGCGGTCTTGAGCATGCTGTCGAGCTGGCGGACGCGGCTGCGGTTGCGGTCGCTGCTGCCGAGCTGCTGCTTCAGAGCGGTGTTCTCACGCTCCAGCGCGCTGATTCGGCTGTGCCGGTCGCCGGAGTCCCGTACTGCGCCGATGGCGTTGCCGACCGGATTCACGGCGCCCGCGACACCGTTCTCGACCGGTCCGAACACGGTGGCGGCGGCGTGCCGGGCACCAGCCACCGGTGACGATTCACCGCCGCGGATGTCCACCGTGATCAGTGCGAACGCAATAGCGATCAGCAGCACCAGGAGCAGCCGGCTCTCTCGTGTGTCCCTCACGTGCGGAGGCCGTGCCTTCCTCGTCGGAATTCATATGCGTTTGTGGAGTTCTGCCTGGAGTCCTGCGTGGGTGAAGACCGACTGGAACGCGGCCGGACTCCTTGCTTCAACGATCCGCCGTACGGGGCGGACATGCCCCGTACGGCGGAAGAGCGTGTTCCGTCACCGGCGGGGCTGGGCGTCCAGTACCTGCTGAAGAGCCTCGAACTCCTCGACGCACTTGCCCGATCCGAGGGCGACGGAGTCCAGCGGGTCCTCGGCGATATGGATGGGCATCCCCGTCTCGTCGCGCAGCCGCTCGTCAAGACCGCGGAGCAGCGCCCCGCCGCCGGTGAGCACGATGCCGCGGTCCATGACATCCCCGGAGAGCTCCGGCGGGCACTTGTCGAGCGTCGTCTTGACCGCGTCGACAATGGCGTTGACCGGCTCCTCGATGGCCTTGCGGACCTCGGCCGCGGAGATGACCACGGTCTTGGGCAGCCCGGACACGAGGTCACGGCCGCGGATCTCGGTGTGCTCGTCCTTCTCCAGATTGAACGCGGAGCCGATGGTGATCTTGATCTGCTCGGCGGTGCGCTCCCCGAGGAGGAGGGAGTACTCCTTCTTGATGTGCTGGATGATCGCGTTGTCCAGCTCGTCGCCCGCGACCCGGATCGACTGGGCCGTGACGATGCCGCCCAGCGAGATCACCGCGACCTCGGTGGTGCCGCCGCCGATGTCGACCACCATGTTGCCGGTGGCCTCGTGGACGGGCAGGCCCGAGCCGATGGCGGCCGCCATGGGCTCTTCGATGATGTGCACCTGGCGGGCGCCCGCCTGGGTGGACGCCTCGATGACGGCGCGGCGCTCGACCCCTGTGATGCCCGAGGGAACACAGACGACGACACGCGGCCGGGCCAGATAACGGCGCTTGTGGATCTTCAGAATGAAGTAGCGGAGCATCCGCTCGGTGATTTCGAAGTCGGCGATCACGCCGTCCTTCAGCGGCCGTACGGCAACGATGTTGCCCGGCGTACGGCCGATCATCTTCTTGGCCTCGGCGCCAACGGCGAGGATCCCGCCGGTGTTGGTGTTGATCGCGACGACGGAGGGTTCGTTGAGGACGATTCCTCGACCCCTGACGTACACCAGCGTGTTGGCAGTCCCGAGGTCGATAGCCATGTCACGGCCGATGAACGACATTGAGTTCCCCTTGTTCCCCATGAGGATGCGTCGGGCCTTCCCAAGTGGAGCGATTGGCTTTTTTGGTAGGCGAAGTGAGCGCTGTGGGTGTGAAGACTTCCATCGTAATGCCGCCTGCACGATCGCCGCGCGAGGGTCCTCCGCCATGTGGGCGGAAGTTGTGCCCGCCTCAACCATGGTGACGTCACGTCGGGGCGATGCGTTCCCGAAATCGCCCGGCATATGCCGAAGGGGGGGGCCCGTTATAGTGTGGGCCGCGGGGGTGGGTGGTGTTTGGTCGGTGCGGGAGCGGCTGATCGCCCCGGCCACCAATACTCTCTGAGGCTCTCGCGGGCGGGCGCACTCGGGCGCGGG